>CAXYUU010000245.1:0-5479 GCA_964292015.1 uncultured Acetobacteroides sp. | reverse complement strand
GCTGGTGCTCTCTTTACCAAATTAGCCTAGGCCTACAGTAAAATAGGTAGGCTTTACATTAAATTAGACGAGCATTACACCAGAGTATGGGGCTTCTTCATCAAATCAGCTTGGCACTACACAGCATTTGCCGATTTCTACATCAAATTCGCTGAGCTCAACACTCGATTACTTGGCTTCTGCACTAGATTAGATGAGCTCTACACTAAATTAGATGAACTCTACATCGGATTAGCCGAAGCCTTCGCTGCTGCTGCAAAGAGCCTTTTTTTTGTAGCACTAAAATGTAGATTGTCTGTTGTTTAGGCAGCAACATAGAGGCAATTTATGAAAAAGAGATTGGATAATCAAGAGTAAGGTATGAGTAAATATTCTAGATGCTTACCCGCATATTCTTTTAGAAGGAAACCCGGGTGGGTATACGGATGGTTTTACCATACGCTGCCAACTTTAATGCGGGGATGTTTGGTATATATGGCGTTACGGGTTTATGTATGGCGTGTAGCCAAGGGACGTGTCGGATTACAGGTTTGTCCGCTTGTTTTACCAGTAAGGATGTAGTGCTAACGAGCTAAGCCGATAACGCTACATACTGGCATTTGAACCGTTAGGGTGCATTTTTTCTGGTTTTAACCGAATCGCGTTTTTTTAATAGCGAATAATTTGGCAAACGTCAATAGGTTAAGGCAACAACAAAACTGCTACTTTTGTCACCGTAAGCACCTCGTCATAACGAGATGCTGTATTTCGAAGCTGCTGTTGTGCGGTTTAAAATGAATGTAGAGATGAGCGTACCGCATAAGGAAGATGAGCCGATAAGGAAGAATGCCCTGCAAGTAGCCGCTAAGGAGTCGAAACCTTTGTCTAAGGGGCAGCAGCAGTTTAGCCGGCTTACCCGGCGTATCGAATCGTTAAAAATTGATCTTACGCAGGAGTTTGAAAAGCTCGGTAAGCTGTTAAAGCTGTATGAGCAGGAGATTGTTCCGCTACAGGAGGATGCCGCCAGTTTGAGGTTGGCTCTTGCCATGGCGTTGGGAAAAGTGGCAGAACATGCCCCGCTTACCCACATCCAAATCGAGGAGGTGGGTAAGACGATTGTAGGGCTGTGCGACGAGGCGTTCAATCGTATCGATCCGAACGAGCAGCACGAGGTTTTCTACGATCGCTGGTCGACAACCAGCTACCGGGATCAACTCGAGCAGCAGCTAAGGCAGGCTAAGGTGATGTTCGCTGACTTGATGAGCGACGTGTACCGTACTAACATCGACATAGACGATATGGAGAACACCCCCGATGGTTTTGCCCGTTTTCAGCAGCGGATGAGGGAGCAGCAGGAGCAGGCCCGGCAGGGTAGACGGGAAGCCGCTCGTCCAAAAACAAGGAAACAGCTAGCACAGGAGCTGCTTTTGAAGGAGGAAGAGGCGGTAAAGAGTAAGAGTATTCGAGGGTTATACATTTCGCTTGCCAAAATATTTCATCCCGATATCGAATCGGACGCCACGCGAAAGGCTGAAAAGGAGGAAATTATGAAAAAGGTTACGGCAGCCTACGAACAGCAGGATTTACCGACGCTTCTTCGGCTAGAAATGGAGTGGGTGCATCATACTTCGGAAAATTTGGAGCAGCTTACCGAGGATAAGCTGAAGGTTTACCTGTTGGTTCTTCAGCAGCAGATTGCCGATTTGGAAAAGGAGAAGATTGGTTTACTCCATTCGCCCCGATACGAGGCGGTTACGGTTTACGCCTGTATGCCTCATTCCATTGCCATTAGCCGAATAAAAAAGGATAGGCGAGAGCTTACCGATCTTTGCTGTACCTTAGATTCCTATGCCGTGTCGTTCGAACGTTCCAACGCGGTGAAGCCTATCATGGAGTTTGTAAGCACCTACAACAGGCAGCGGACAGAGGATCATCAGGAGGATCGGTGGAACGATATTCTCATTTAACCAATCCTACAACAGGTACTCTTAGATTCTGTTTAGGCTACGTACTCTCCTCCGAATATCGAAGGTTTATATACAGGTAATGGTTATCAATGGGGTGAGGTAATGCCATTCTATTTGATGTCCATCTACTTTTACATCCGCAAATTAGTTCAAAAACGAGATCCGATTTCCTACGATTCAATAATTTTACTTAAATTATACTCGCTATCGTATGGCACCCTTGAGGTTGCTTGTTATGACCTCAAGCAAATAGGAGGAATTGTCCAATAAGACGTGCTATAAAGTAGCGTATTATCGTACTATAAGAACACAGCACAAAACAATCGCGTATGAAACCAAGGCTTACCCTCACGCTGGTTACTCTTTTGGTGTTTCAGCTGGTAGCTTATGCCCAGACAGATAGAGCTCGTCCGTCTAAGTGGGCTCAAAAGGTATCGACCACCAAGCTGAAGAATTTGTACCGGGTAAATGATACCATTTACCGATCCGAGCAGCCCAGCCGTTCGGATTTTAGGCTGCTCGATAGCTTAAAGATAAGAAGTATTCTAAACCTTAGGGCGAACTATAGCGATGCACAAAAAGTTGGTGTGTTTTTGTTCGTGATTTTTGATGTTCCTATGGAGGCCGATGCTTTTGATGATGCGGAAATTATTGCCGCTCTGCGGGTTTTGAGGAATTCGCCCAAGCCTATTATCGTACACTGCATGAAGGGAAGCGATAGAACCGGAGTTGTGCTGGCGATGTACCGAGTTATCTTTCAAAATTGGTCGCGCGAAAAGGCCATTCTCGAGATGGTAGAGGGTGGATATGGCTTTCATCAGGGGTATACGAATATTCCCGCCTACATTAGAAGTGTTGACGTTAATATGATTCGAAATGAGGTGTTGAAATAGGAGGATGGGAGTCTGTCGATTCTGAAAAGGGCGATATGTTAGGCACTACGTAGAAGATAGCTTTGATTTGTGGGGATACGCGTTGAGGCGAAGAGGCTTAACTTGTGGCGTATCTGGTTTAGCGGGCCTATGTTTCATTAGTAGAGGGTTTGCCGGATTTATCTTTCACCAACCAAGCTGCTTGAAGAACCAAAATATGCAGAAACTGTGTGATGTGTTGTTAGTAGCACCTTGTACGACAACTCCAATACTTACCAACCGCAATGCCGGATGCTGGCCAGCTCTTTTGCTGGGATAATTTGGTATTGGTTTGGCTCCAGCACTACCTTATACGGTTACAGGGGTGGTTGCTGTTTTGGTTGCAGCTTACTTTTTGATTGCTTTTCGAGAAAAGGAGTAGCCGATGAGGATAATTTGCGAGAAACAGGTATGGTCATACAGACAAGTTGGATACATCTTATGGATATCAAAAGTGTAGTGTGGCATTATTCTTGTGATGGGAGGTTTACAAATATTGTTTCCTTTACACGAGCAGTAGAATCTGGTCAAATCTCAACATTAAGCTATAACGGATCATGGAAAAACGGACAGGTATTATTATTGGATTGGCCATAGTGATTGGCCTCGGGCTTCAAGCCATTTTTCTTGGGCATTCTATCGAACGATTTAACCTCGAAGATAGGACCATCTCTGTAAAGAGTTTTTCGGAACGAGAGGTGAAGTCGGACTTTGCTGTTTGGTCGATTAAAACTCGTATTGCGGGTAACGACTTGGCAATGGGTAGCCGTTCAATTGACGAGGCGAAGAATAAGGTGCTGAATTTCCTTCTTAAGAATGGGGTAAAGGCTAGCGAAATAGTACAAAAGGATTTGGTGGTTAACGACCGAAAGGCACAGGAGTACAGCAACTATAGCGAGGCGAGCGGATTCCGGTTTATCATTGATAAAACCATACAGGTGCGCTCTACCGATGTTGAAAAGATTCAGCGCATTAGCCGCATGACCGACGAGCTACTTAAGGCTGGTGTGGTGCTTACCAGCGCAAACGAGTATGGCGGCTCCTCGGTGAAGTATATCTTTACCAAGCTCAATGAGGTGAAGCCCGATATGCTATCGGAGGCAACCGTTAGCGCGCGTAATGCAGGCATCCGTTTTACCAAGGAAAGCCAAACCAAGTTGGGCAAGTTGAAGAGGGCAAATCAGGGTATCTTTTCTATTGTTGATAGGGATGAGTCGCTTTCGGGACAAGCCGAAGGTGGTGGCGGAGCCGGGACAAACGATATGTACAAGCGTATACGGGTAGTGGTTAGCGTGGAGTACTCGATAGAGTAGAACGTGCCTTAGTATAAAAGAAGAAACTCCCGCAGATTCCGTAGAGTGCAAAAGGTTTTAACCTGCTGCACGCTACGCCATCTGCGGGAGTCTTTTCTTTTATCTAGTAAACCGTGGGCTACACGCTTTTTCTAGGAAGATGTATCCTACACCCGAAGGGTACAGGATACTTTATAGGGATGTCGTTTCTACTGCTACGTTCTTCTTAACCCTCGATCCAAACTGTAGGTTAATACCAAATTGGATATTGAAGCTTCGGGTGTATCCGGGAACCGATACGGTTGAGCCATTGTCGGATTTAAGGCGAACCATGCGAGATAGAATGTTGTCGGCAACTACGTAAAGCTGAATGGGGTTGCCACCAACGACAATACCTGCACCGAAGTTGTTCATGGTGCGGTTGTAAACCGAGTAGGTGAGGGTAAGTGCCAGCGCTCTAAACGGAGTGGCGTTGGCCGATAGCGTTAGCGCGGGGTCGAAGTAGCTGCCATAGAAACCTCCTCGAAGTAGCGCCCCGCAGTTGAGCCAATCCTTTACCTTATAGGTGGCGCCAAGGTACATCTTCGTTTTTAGCATGGTGGTAAACTTGGCATTCTCGTCGGATGGCTTAAACTTTGTCTTTAACGTGTCGGCAATAGCCTCCATTGCCTTCTCGAAATCGACATTTCCGTTTGCATCGGGGGTGATGTCGGCTCCGTTAAACTCGTACGAACCCTTCGATGTGAGCTTGTAGCCATTTTGCGACCATCTAATAAAGCCAAAGTCGTTAACGCTTCCGTAAAAGGTAAATTTATCGTCGAACTTATACGTTCCTCCAAGGTCGATGCCAAGTCCAAGGTTCGATCCAAAACGGTATCCGTTCGAGGTGTTGTTCTCATCGTTGCCAAAGCTAACGTCGTCAATCTTGCCATCGGCATTTTTGCTAAAAACCAGCTGTGGCGACGAAACAAACATCTCGGCATCTACATTAAGAGTCGACTTTAGGAAATCGTCAGAGGTGACAATGGTTGCATCAAACTTGCTGGTCTTAGCGGCTGCAATTCCGTTTAGAATCTTTAGTCGAGCACCCACCGTGAGCTTCGGGTTTACCACTTTCGACAGGCCAAATCCCATTTCAACATACGAAAATCCATTAGTGCCCAAATCGCTAAGATCAATATTTCGAGGACGGTTGTTGTCGAAATCGTAGTTTCCGTTTTTTAGTTCGAGAAGTCCTTTGGGGTAGCTAAAGCCAGATGAAGTTTTCGACGAAAGATTGAAGCTGCCATAGTAGCTGTTTACCCTAAAGCCAAAAGACAGCAAATCGACA
>CAXYUU010000244.1:0-5512 GCA_964292015.1 uncultured Acetobacteroides sp. | reverse complement strand
GAATCCCACGCCCACCTGCAAGCCCCTTTCGACCCGCAGCGCAATGTCGTTTCCCCTTGTAACTGGGTTCCCGCTGGCACGGAAACCCCTTTTCCTGGTCAAAATTGAGGCAAAAAAAAGGCGGGTAAAAAAAAGAGGGAGCATCGCCCCCTCTTAACTAGTCTATTTTACGAATGGCTATAGCGGCTTTGCCGGTGCGCCAACAAAGGTGGTCTCCTTCGAGAGCGTTTCACCCTTCATCAACACCGATAGGTTGTCGAGCTTTGCGCCATCCTCCATTTTCGAATCGTAAAGCACCACCGACATACCACCTACGGTACACTCCTTCCCGATATTAACGTACGACATCTTCATCACCCGATCCTCAAAGAGGTGAGTTTGAACGGTGCAGTTGTCGTTCAGCGTCGAGTAGTCACCAATCTTCACCAAATCGAACTCGGTCATTTGCGTGGTATAGATACAGGTTCGCTTCCCAATTTTACAGCCCAAAAGCCAGAGTGGAAACTTTAAAAATGGTGTCCCGGTAAGCACGTTTATGAAGAAGAGCACGCCAAAGTTTTCGTACAGTCCGGTTACCAGCTCGCTACGCCACACAAAACCGCTCCAAAGCGGCTTGTTCGATGGGCGGTACCGGCCAATTACCGTCCATTTTACGATCGCCATAATGGCAAAACCAACAATGCTGGCACCAATGTAGAGAAACGGAAAAAGAAAAACCAGATCCGATAAATCCTTATCGGTTTGCAGGTGGCTTGCCACGTTGGTTATTAGGGAGGCCAGCAGAATAAAGAATGTAGCCGGAAGTGTCACCCTAAAAAACTCAATAAAGTACCGCAACGCAAAAAGCTTGCGGGTGGGCTTGTAGGTTCGGGTAATCGAGAAATCGTGATTGACATCGCGCCGTGGCAGGTAAACAGCAGGCGAACCAAACCACGAGGTGCCATCGGCTGCGGGTACATCTTCGTCCTTCATTTTCGAAAGAACGCCCAATAGCACATCGCTCCCCAGCGTGGTACCAGGACTAACCACCGCGCTATTACCCACAAACGTACGATTGCCTATGTAGGTTTTAGCAATTGTGATGTAGCCGTTGCGCACGTGCGATGCGCCAACCGAAACCGAGTCGGCAAGAAAGCACTCGTCTCCAGTAACCAACAGGTCGGGCGATATAAACTCTACCGTCGAAATTTCGGTTCGCTTGCCAATCTTAACCCCCAACATTCTAAACCAAAACTGAAGGTACAGGGTGGTGTAAAGCGTACCGATAACCTGTAGGCTTAGCTTCATAAGCTGGTCGAAGAACCACTTCTTATAGTAAAAGATGCTGCCCACGGGATACTTTCCCTCCTTAATATTGCCCAGCATGAACCACTTCAACAGGGCTATAATAAGACCGAGCATCACCACAAACGATGTGGCAACGACGATGGTTAACGCCAGAAAGCCGTAGTTATCGCTCGAGTAGTCGATATGCGTAATAAGCATCATGCCCGGGAAGTAGGCAATCATGGTAATAAGCGGGAAAATAAATACGCCGACAAGGTAGAGCATAAAGTGGGACTCCTTCCACACCTTTACCGATGGAACGGTTGGGTTTACCCCTATTTTTTCGGCAGGCGATCCCTGCCAGTTCTCGTTAGTTGGAATGGTTTTTCCCGAAAGAAGCAACGACAAGTCTTCGAGCGAGGCGTTCTGCTCCATCTTCGTATTTTCGGAAATGCAGCAGCGGGTTCCCACAAAGCATCCATCTTCAATATCGATAGGCCCAATGTGCAGATAACCATCCTTAATCACCGATCCCTTAAAGTGAGAGTCGGTACAAATACTCACGTTATCTCCAATGGTCAGCAGGTCGAATGCCGACGCGGAATGCGAGTTGATGTAGGTATTCTTGCCAATCTTTGCACCAAGCAGCCTAAAAAATAGGTTGATGATGGGAGTTCCCGAAAAGTAAACTGCCGGGCAAATGCTGATGACCTTATCGACAATCCAAAAACGAAAGTAGTACAGGCTCCACAGCTTATACTTACCGGGTTTGATCCGACCAATAACCAGCCACTTAAACGCGATGGCAAATACCGATAGCGTTGGCAGCAGTAGGAAGTACGTTAGCAGCATGATTAGCAGCGAATCGATAACCCCGTAGTCGGCCTGGTAGTAGTACGAGTACACAAAGAATGGCCCCAGCCACTCCAGTCCAAATATTAAGGCTAAGAAGATAAGGGATACCCCCTGAGCAGACCAGCATCCGTAGTAGCTCAGGCTCGACGGCTTGTAAAAGTCACGAGGCTCAGCCTCCGTCTTGCTGTGACTGCCTTGTCTAGCCTGCAAGTCGTTAGCTAGATTCTTTATAATAGGATGCTTGTAGATATCGACTACCGACATGCTCTCGAAAACGGGCTGCTTTCGCAAGTCCGAAACCACCAATGCCGCCAAGAGTGAGTGTCCTCCAAGATCATCGAAGAAGTTATCGTCCATCGAGATGTCGGTACGGTTAAAGTGCCCTTTAAGCATGTCAACCAACGCCTCTTCGAGCGGTGTCGATGGTAGAATACGCTCCTTATGAACGTAGGATGCCAGCGGCGTTTGAGGCTGAGGCAGCCTACTCCGGTCTATCTTAGAGCTCGATGTCATGGGCAGTACGGCCACCACATCGAGTGTAGAGGGTATCATGTAGTACGGCAGCTTCGAGCGAAGCAAGGTCACCACCTGCTCTCGGTCAATAACCTCACCATCGCGCACCACCACGTAGGCGGCCAGCTGCTGGGTAACGGTATCGAGCGAGACGGCTACCGTTTTCACGCCTGTACACTTTAGGATGAGCCCCTCGATTTCGGAGAGTTCGACCCTAAAGCCACGCACCTTCACCTGTGCATCGGCTCGTCCAACGTATACGATCTCACCATTATCGGCATACCTTGCCACGTCGCCAGTTCGGTAAAAGCGCAGCGGGTAGCCGGTAAACTTATCGGTTTCAACAAACTTCTCCTGGGTCAAATCGGGACGGTTAAAGTAGCCACGAGCCACACAATCGCCTCCAATAAATATTTCGCCCTCCTGCCCTACGGGCACCAGGTTCAGCTGCTCGTCAAGAATCATAACCACGTACTGCGGCATGGGCAACCCAATGGTTACCGGTTGAAGCGGCTCCAACACCTTGTAGGTGGCAATAACGGCCGCCTCGGTTGGCCCGTAGGTGTTGTACACCATCCGCCCTCTCCGACACCAGCGATGCGCCAAGTCGGGGGGACACACTTCGCCACCAAATACGAGCATTTTCAGGGTGGGGATATCCTCATCGACCATCGACAGCAGCGTTGGCGCACAGGACAGAAAGGTGATGTGTAGCTTATTTAGAATGCTCGAAAAACGATCGCCCGAGCGCATAATGTCGAAGGTACCCACCACCACGGTGGCTCCCACCGAAAAGGGAACCCAAATCTCCTCGACCGATGCGTCGAAGGAGACCGAAAAGCCCTGAAGCGCCCTATCGGTATGGGTAATGGGATATATCTTTTGAGCCGACTGGACGTAGGTAACCGCATTGCGGTGCTCCAGCAAAACGCCCTTGGGCTTACCTGTAGTACCCGAAGTATAGATCATGTAGCACAAGTTCGACGAACCTACTGTAGACTCGGCAATTCGAGTTTTCGGATATTTTTCGAGGATCGAGCTATCGGCATCCACATTAAAAACCTGTCGACCTTCAAGCTTACCGCCAATTCGATCCAACACCTCAGCAGAAGAGACAAGCAGTAAGGCACCCGAATCCTCCATAATAAAGTCGACTCTCTCTCCAGGGATTTCAGGATCTAACGGAATGTACGCCCCCCCAGCCTTTAGGACACCCAGCATGGCAATGTACACAAACGCCGTTCGGGGAAGCATAATGCCCACCTTTTGGTCGGGTCCAACGCCCTTTTCGGTAAGGTAGTGCGCCAGCTTGTTCGCCCGGCACTCAACCTCGGCATAGGTTATTGCTGTTCCATTATCCTCAATTGCTATGTTCGAGGGAAAGCGACCAGCAGCATCCTCAAAAAGCTGATGCAGCAGCATCGTTCCCCTACCATTTTCGTAGGACGAAAGACCAGTCCATTCTTGGACCCTTGCGTCAAGTTCCAGTTCACTCAACAAGTCTCCTTGCATATCGCCGTTTTTAAATCTATAACGTTAGTATAAACGTAAATAAACATCAAAACGCCGAATAAGCATGCGTAATACTGAAGCACAGAGGTAATTCTAATGCACTTCTAAGGTTGACCTTAAATAGAAATTAAATTGCCCGCTTAGCGGTACCGAATTAGAAGGAATAAGAGGAATATTCGGTAAAGCCTCCTAGGCCAACAGCAAGGTACGTAATGCCACCCTGTCTATCTTACCTGCCGCAGTCGCGGGAATGTGCCTAACGTGAATTACCTTTTTAGGAGTCTCGTAAGGTAAGAGCACATCTTTGAAGTTAAATATAAAATCGTCCTTCCCCTCCACCACCAAAACTACCATTTCACCCAGTCGTTGATCGGGAATAGACGAAATCGCAAAGTTACAATGGGTACAACCACTCAGCTTTGCCTCCACCACCTCGGGCGAAATCTTTACACCGCCTGTATTAATGATGTTGTCGAATCGTCCCATAATTTTGAACGAACCATCGGTATTAATTTGGGCAATATCGGTTGTCTCCAACCGATTACTTGCAACAAGGGGCGCATCGATCACCAAGCAGCCATTTTCGTTCAAGCTTAGCTGTACGTTGGGCATAGGATAGTAGGCATTCTGCTTGCCGCTCCCGTTTATCCTCCGCAAGGCAATGTGCGAAACAGTTTCGGTCATGCCGTAGGTAGAGTAGCAGACTACAGTGAGTGGCTCAACCATCTTTTTTAGCGATGAGGAAATAGCCCCACCACCAATAATGAGCTTCCCAATCTTATTAAGCGAGAAGATGTACTCATCGGAAGATGCCAGATTAAAAACCTGCATGGGAACCATGGCACAAAAAACGTAGTCCCGATCGATAAAAGGCGTGCCACTCGGATCGGCAATGGTAAGATCCAATCCGGCAACCAAAGAACGCACCACCATCATCTTACCGGCAATGTACCCCACCGACAGGCAGAGCAGCGCACTATCGCCCTGCTGCAAGCCCAACGCGCTACAGGTCATCCGAGCACTATTCACCATGTGCTCCTTCAGCACCTTTATACGCTTCGGCCTTCCGGTCGATCCGGAGGTAGACACCTCCACAAATTTGTTATCATCAAACCATGCTGCAATAAACTGCCAAAACACACGCAGGTACTCCTTGTCAGAATTGGCATGCTCAGCCGCCTTCTGTAAAAGCTGCTTTTTAACGTATGTTCGTCCGTTTATCGTAAGCGTTTGGTTCATTATACTGATGTTAGATATGAGATATTAGACGTGAGATGTGAGACATTAGAAGAAAGACAGGTAGGTAGGCTTTGTTCCCTGTTCCCTGTTCCCTGTTCCCTGTTCCCTGTTCCCTGTTCCCTGTTCC
>CAXYUU010000243.1:0-5517 GCA_964292015.1 uncultured Acetobacteroides sp. | reverse complement strand
TGCGCCACTGGCATCTTTATAGTAGTTGTACCCGTAGATATTTTTACGGCTAAGCAGGTTGCCAACTTGTGTGTACAGTACCGACGTTTTACCTAAGAATTTAAAGATGTAGCTCGCATTGATGCTCACGTCCATGTAGTCTTTGGCCTGCTTATCCATAAATGCGGGAGTTGTTGGATCGTCGTAGGGGCGACCCGAAGCGTAGCTGAGGGTTGTGCCTACCTGGGTGCTGAGCTTGGTAAACCACCACTTACCCACCACCGATATGTTATGCTTTGGAGCGAAGGTTGGCGTTACCTTATCGCTGAAGTCGCGGTAGATTCTTTTGCTGTCGATGTACGAGTACGAAACCCAGTAGTCGAGGTTGCGAACACTTTTTTGGTCGCGCCAGAATATTTCTAGCCCTTTGGCGAATCCGTTTCCGCTGTTGCTGTATAGAGTCGGGTTGTAGAACTTTACACCATCGAAGCGTACCAGATTGCTGTAATCCTTGTAGTAAACCTCGGTGCGGAATATCCTGTCGTTTTTGGTTAGCTGGAAGTTGGCGATGTAGTGAACCGCCTTTTCGAACTTTAGGTCGTGGGTAAAGCGTAGCAGCTGCTCTTCGGGCGTTTGGTAGAAGATGCCGCTAGCCACCGATACCTGACAGCAGGAGGCAAATAGCCAGGCAAGCGACGCACGTGGGGCAATTTTAAAATCATTCAGCAGGTTGGAGTATTCGGTACGGATGCCTCCACGAAGAGCCAGCTTGTTAAAGAGCATGGCTTCGCTCTCTACGAATGCCGCCGTGTTGTTATCGGTGAACTGGGTATTGCTTATATCGGTATTGTCGACGCTGTAGTCTTGGCTAAAGCGGTTGGGAGCAAACTCCACACCACCGGTTACGTTTACGGCATTGCTAATCTCCTTTTTGATGGTAATCTTCGACTGGAAGTAGGTGTTGTTTTCGGCAACAGCTTTACTACCTGGCTTGATGGTGTTCTTATCAACCGAAAGGGCGACACCTGTTTTTACGCTCCATCCCTTTCCCCACGCGTCGGAGTAGGTGAGGTTGGTGAACAGGTTGCTATTTTTCAGATCTACCTCCATAGGTTTTGCCTGATTCTCGAAGTCGGGGTATTCGAGGTTGCTATGGCTCGATTGCAGGGTGGCCATCAGCTTTAGGAGTCCCTCTTTTCCTATCTTCTGACGGGCAACAACGGTTGCTCCAAAAGATTCGGGGTACTTGTTCCATTTATACTGCTGCTTAACCACGCTAAAGTAGGGTTTCAGGTTGTAGTATTCGGCCTGCACCGATACCGATGACTTCCCGTTCGAGAATGTTTCGGAGCCGTTTAGTCCAACCGACATAAGTCCAAACCCCCACTGCGTTTTTGGTGCAACACCGGTTGTTTGCAGTATAAGTGCCGACGAAAGTGCCTGACCGTACTGGGCCGAGTATCCGCCCGAACTAAAGGTGGTGCCGGTAAACATTTGTGGCGAGTACCTACCACGCGAAGGAAGGTCGGGGGTAGTGGCGGGGTAGGGTTTCTTAACGCGCATCCCATCTATATAGGTTTGCGATTCGTAGGCATCGCCACCACGAACAAACAGACGTCCGTCGTCGGCAATGGTGGTTGCACCTGGCAGTGTGTTTATGGCGCCGTAGATATCGCCCGTTGCGCTGGCGGTGGTAAGGATATCGAGCGGCTTAAGGGTAACTCCCTTCTTCTTATCGCCCGCCTCAAAGCTGCCGGCGGTAATCACCACGTCGCGTATGGCGGTGGCCTTTTCCTTAAGCACAATATGTAGGTTGATGGTGCTATCCTTTAGGGTTACTGTCTTTTCGAATGGTTCGTATCCGATAAAGGAGGCCATAATGGTTTGCACCCCTTTTTTACGGGTCTTGAGCATAAACCTTCCCGATGTATCTGCCGATGCGCCATCTATCGATCCTTTTACCACAACGCTGGTGCCAATAAGCGGATCGCCCGATTTGTCGGTAACTCTTCCTTTAATGGTTACCTGTGCAAGAGCTATGGTGGAAAATGCGAGTATGGTTGCTGTAAGTAGTAGCTTAGCCTTCATCTGTATTCGTTTTTACCGTTTTATTACGATACAAATATCTACTGAACCCGAGGGCATACCAACTAATAGTGGATGGATGGTTAAACCCGCCATCCGAATCGGATATTTACTGGATTGAACTGTTGCAGGGAGGGGCCTATCTGCTGCTTTGGTATCGCTGAAATGAGGATCAGCTCATGTTTAAGATATCCTGGTAATAATGCTTGTTTTTGGATGAAAAAGCTATTTTTGTGCCCTGTTTTAAAGCGAAAAGCTACTAGTAAGGTATCCTCAAAATATATAAGGAAGTTAGTTCACGGATTTGGTTGTACTCAAAATCAAATCGACCATTTTAATTGTAGAAGTGCATAAACGAGGAGATCGCTGTGGCATTAGCTGGGCATGTACGTGGGTTGTTCCGTTTGGGTTCAACGTATAGGTACGTTGCTTGTGTTGGCGAGGAGTTGAGGCTTATGTTGATATTGAGGGGGCGTGCCGTTAGCCGATTTGGGGC
Organism: uncultured Acetobacteroides sp.; assembly: GCA_964292015.1. Taxonomy (GTDB): domain Bacteria; phylum Bacteroidota; class Bacteroidia; order Bacteroidales; family ZOR0009; genus Acetobacteroides. Next base: position 2,957 of record CAXYUU010000243.1, on the reverse strand, counting down.
TTAACCTGCCTGCTGCTTACGCTACCCGAGATATTTTAAGATAATACGCGATGGCTAAAGCCTGGTTTCTCGGCTCTTGGCAACAAGGTTGGGCGCTTAGAGCACTTTGCTTGGGCATACTGTCCGTCGTGTAGGTGTTAATTTACGTTCTAGAAAGGGGCTGCTGCGAAGCACTCCCTTTTTTTTTGATTACCCACGCTACGCTTGTTGAAATAGCTCCGGTTTCGTAGAGGCACCTCATCGGATATCCTCAGGTAGCTTGCAATTCTCGATGGTGGGAGTTTCCTAAATTGGTACCATACCTTAGTATATAGCGCGATAGTTTGAACCGGCTGCCAGAGGAGCTGCCATTCAGCGTTTCCGGTAAAACCATTTTGCCAATCGAATGGGGCTAGCGGATTACGGGTAAAAACCAGCTAGTTCCCCCGTAATAACGGTGAATTTCAGCTAAACTTTAGTTGGAGCCACTAGCATAATCGTAATAATAGAGCTAGTTTTGCACAACTTTTGCCTACGTGTGGGCAAGGAATAAAATCTAGGTAAATCGGATGATTACAGTATCTAATCTAGCAATTCAGTTCGGGAAACGTATACTTTTTCAGGATGTCAACCTGAAGTTTACACCCGGCAACTGCTACGGTATTATTGGCGCTAACGGTGCCGGCAAGTCAACTTTGTTGAAAATATTAAGCGGCACGCAGGACTCGACCCGCGGCAAAATCGAACAAGGACCCGGCGAGCGTATGTCGGTGCTTAAGCAGGATCACTTTGAATTCGACGAGTTCACCGTGCTAGATACGGTACTTATGGGCCATACCGTCCTATGGGAAATCATGAAGGAGAAGGATGCCCTTTACGCAAAGCCCGATTTTTCGGAGGCAGACGGCATTCGTGCCTCGGAGCTCGAAGAGAAGTTTGGTGAAATGGACGGATGGAACTCCGAAAGCGATGCCGCCATGCTCCTCAGCGGGCTAGGTATTAAGGAGAGCCATCACGATAAGGTGATGAGGGATCTTAACGGTAAGGAAAAGGTTAAGGTACTACTGGCACAGGCGCTGTTTGGCAAGCCCGACAACCTGCTGCTCGATGAGCCTACCAACGACCTCGACCTCGAAACCGTTATGTGGTTGGAAAACTACCTGGCCAACTTCGATAACACCCTGTTGGTGGTATCGCACGACCGCCACTTCTTAGACTCGGTTTGTACCCATGTGGTGGATATCGACTTTGGAAAGGTTACCCTATTCCCCGGTAACTATAGCTTCTGGTATCATAGCAGCCAGCTGGCACTCCGTCAGCAGGCCCAACAAAATAAGAAGGCCGACGAGCGTAAGAAGGAGCTCCTTGAGTTTATCCAACGCTTTAGCGCCAACGTATCTAAGAGTAAGCAAACCACCAGCCGTAAGAAAATGCTCGAAAAGCTTAACGTGGAGGAGATTCAACCTTCGACACGTCGCTACCCGGGTATCATCTTTACTCCCGAACGCGAGACCGGGAACAGTATTCTTGAGGTTCGGGATCTTAACAAGATTGCCGATGATGGAACCGTGCTGCTTAAGGATGTTAGCTTTACCGTAGAAAAGGACGAAAAGATCGTATTCCTGTCGCGCAACCCGCTTGCCATGACTGCTTTTTTTGATATCATTAACGGTATTCAAACCCAGGATTCGGGCACCTTCGATTGGGGTGTAACCATCACCACAGCCTACCTGCCTTTGGAAAACAACGAGTTCTTCCAAAACGAGTACAACCTGGTCGAGTGGCTTGGACAGTTCTCTGCAGATACCAGCGAGGGATTCCTCCGCGGATACCTTGGCAAGATGCTCTTCTCGGGCGAGGAGATCTACAAGAAGTCGAGCGTGCTTTCGGGGGGCGAGAAGATGCGCTGCATGATTTCGCGCATGATGCTTCGCAACGCCAACGTTATGGTGCTGGACAACCCAACCAACCACCTCGACCTGGAGTCGATTCAGGCGTTCAACAACACGCTTACCAACTTTAAGGGTAACGTGCTAATGTCGTCGCATGACCACGAGTTTATCGAAACCGTTTGTAACCGAATCATCGAGTTTACGCCAAACGGCATTATCGACAAGCAGATGGATTACGACGACTACATCACCAACGATAAGATTAAGGAACTACGAGATAGCTTGTACCAATAGCTAAAAGCCGCTGAAAAGCGGCTTTTTTTATTTTAAAGTATCGCCATCATGAGTTGCCGAAGAGGCTGATGTATCCCATACGTTCGCTCTGTAAGAAGTCCATTCAGGCAAAGTCCCCAACCTTTCTGTTGAACCCTATTCGCCTCACAAATGAGGGTTGAGCCACTCGGTGTCCGCTATTTCTTGGTTTCATTCCCAATCGTTTCGAGGATGAACTTTTCTATCTCGTCCATCTTTTCCACCGGAAGTCCCTGTACCAGCTTTACCAGCCCCACGGCGGCCTCCTTGCGGCGGATAGATTGCAGGGCGTGCCCGGCAATGTCGTGTTCGGTGTGACTAGGATTCCACTCCAGTAGGTCGTTGGGGGTGCAGTTTAGCTGTAGGCAAATTTCCTCAAGGTCGCTCAGGTCTACTTTCTGGCGTAGGCTATAGGCTAGGTGGTAGGCCTTGTTGTGCTTGTAGCCCTGCTTCTTTAGGTAGGCGTACGCGTTGTCGATTCCTTTTAGGGCGAGTACGCGCGAGATGTTCATCTTTAGCATATCGTTACGTTTTAGGGGTTTCTGCTGCTAATTTATACGATTTTCCATTTCGTGCTACCCGATTTTAAAAAAAAAGTGGATGCGTTTTTTCTCGTTATGGAGATCCCATGCCTGGTGGAAGAGGTAAGTGGTAAAGAAAAGGGTGTTGGCAGCTCTACAGAAGAGCTAACCGAAAGGGTTTGGAGTATCTGCCGCCCGACAGAAGAGCTAACCGAAAGGGGTTGGAGTATCTGCCGCTCTACAGAAGAGCTAA
>CAXYUU010000242.1:0-5524 GCA_964292015.1 uncultured Acetobacteroides sp. | reverse complement strand
TTTCACGATGCGGTATGCGCAAGCGATTTGAGGATAAACGAATTTCTTGTGCATAACGAAAATAACTACCAAGATGATTTTGGAGTTCGTGGCCCATGGCTTGAAATTTACAATTCCGCCTACAACGCGGTAAACATCGGAGGTTGTTACCTAACCAACGACCCCAAAAACCCCACCAAATACAGAATACCCAAAGGAGATCCAAACACCAGGATCGCAACCCGAGGTTATTTAGTTTTTTGGGCCGATAACAAAACAACGCACGGAACTTTACACCTAAATTTCGATTTAAAAGAAACATCTTACTTGGCGCTTTATGACCAAAGTGGGAAAAAGCTAATCGATAGCGTTTCGTTTAATCCGTCTATTCAAAAAGTAGACACATCGTGGGCTCGTACTTTTGATGCCGATGCCAAATGGATCTTTTCGGGAAAGCCAACTCCGCGTGGCAACAACGACACGGTCGATCGGCCAACAGCAGGGGCTACCTTTCTTAAGTTCGACCCTTACGGGATTACCATGGCGGTTATCTCCATGTCGGTTGTATTTCTGGCGCTGATTCTTCTGTACATCATGTTTAAGTACATCGGCAAGGCAAACACCCACAAGACGAAAAAGGCAAAACAGAAGGATCTCGCAAGACAGGGAATGGTGGTTACCTCTAAAGATGGCGAAGAAATTTCGGGCGAAACACTCGCTGCCATCGCCATGGCTCTCCATCTTTTCGAAACAGAACGAGACGACATCGACTCGACCATCCTTACCATCGAAAAAACGGCTCGTACCTACTCCCCTTGGAGCTCTAAGATTTACGGCATGAGGCAAATCCCCCTAAAGATGACCCAAAAACGATAACTAATGAAAGACTTTAAATTCAAGATAAACGGAAACGACTACGAAGTTCACATTGCTAACGTAGACGGAAACATCGGAGACCTAGAGGTAAACGGAACCCCATACAAGGTAGAGATCGACAGGGAGCTAAAGCAAACCAAAACGCCTAAGCTCGTTCGTCCAGAGGCCGTACCATCTACCGACTCGCACCCATCGGTTGTAAAAACAACTAGTCCAGGTGTTGCCACCTCGGGAGCCATTAAGTCGCCGCTACCAGGCGTTATTCTTAGCATGAGCGTAAAGGTTGGCGACATCGTAAAGGTTGGCCAACGCCTGCTGGTGCTCGAGGCCATGAAAATGGAGAACAACATCGATTCCGACAAGGAAGGTCGCATTTCTGTAGTTAAGGTTGGCCAAGGCGACAGCGTTATGGAAGGCGATATTCTCGTCGTAATAGAATAGCACCCTACCATGGAACAATCCCAAACCTACCTATCCTTTTTGCTCGATCAGCTTTCCCAGTTTTTAAGCTACACCGCTTACGCAAACTTCACGATCGGGCATGCCCTTATGATATCCATTGGACTAGCGTTTATATACCTAGCCATAAAAAAAGAGTACGAGCCACTGCTTCTTATCCCCATTGGATTTGGCATTATCATTGGCAACATTCCCTTCTCTCCAGGCTTCCAAATTGGAATCTACGAGAGCGGAAGCGTACTCAGCTACCTTCACTTTGGCGTTACCCAGGGCATTTACCCTCCGCTAATCTTCCTTGGCATTGGGGCAATGACCGATTTTTCGGCGCTCATCTCCAATCCTAAGCTGATGCTTGTCGGAGCAGCAGCCCAGCTGGGCATCTTTGGAGCCTACGCAGCAGCACTCTTCCTTGGATTCTCGCCCGAAGAGGCTGGAGCCATAGGTATCATTGGCGGTGCCGATGGTCCTACCGCCATATTCATTTCGGGTAGGTTAGCTCCGGAACTAATGGGGGCCATTGCCATCTCGGCCTACTCGTACATGGCTCTTGTACCGGTTATTCAGCCTCCAATTATGCGGTTGCTAACCACCAAAAAGGAGCGCGTTATCCGTATGAAGGCTCCCCGCCAGGTTTCGAAGCTCGAAAAGATTCTTTTCCCCATTGTTGGCCTGCTCCTCACCTGCTTTATCGTACCTACAGGTCTTCCGCTACTGGGCATGCTGTTCTTCGGCAACCTGCTTAAGGAAAGCACCGTTACCAAGCGCTTGGCCGATACAGCAAAGGGACCATTGATCGACATTGTAACCATCCTTATTGGGCTAACCGTTGGTGCATCGACCCAGGCAACCACCTTTCTTACCGAAAAATCGGTTCTTATATTTGCGTTAGGTGCTGCCTCGTTTATTGTGGCAACCACTGGAGGGGTTCTATTTGTCAAGTTTTTCAATATTTTTCTTAAGGAGGGAAATAAGATTAATCCACTTATAGGTAACTCTGGGGTTTCGGCTGTGCCCGATAGCGCCCGTGTTTCGCAAGTGGTGGGATTAGAGTACGATAAAACCAACCACCTGCTGATGCACGCAATGGGACCCAATGTGGCCGGCGTTATTGGTAGTGCGGTGGCTGCGGGTATCATGCTCAGCTTCCTTAGCTAGTAAAATACTGATAGCATATTGGGTAGAGACGTTGTTTGCAGCGTCTCTACCTTTTTTTATGGGAATACGCTGGCTTGCAAATCCCCCATTCTATTGCTAGCTTACACACCTACTAGCATATCCCCCAAAAAATGAAGAAGCTCGCCATACTTACCCTTGCGCTACTCGCCCTAGTGGGCTGCAAAAAAAACGAGACCAAAAGTCGACCGCCCTACCCCACCGACGATACGCAAATTCGTGGTGCCGACCTGTCGTACCTCCCCGCCATAGAGCAGGTAGGCGTAACCTTCGCCAATGCCAAGGGCGAGAAGCAGGATATGCTCTCCATTCTACAAGCAGCCGGATGCAATACCGTGCGGGTAAGGCTTTGGAACAATCCCACCGATGGCCACAGCAGCCTTGCAGAGGTTGCCGCCTTTGCCGTACGCATTAAGGCAAAGGGAATGAAGGTGTGGCTCGACTTTCACTACTCCGATACGTGGGCCGATCCGGCAAAGCAGGTCATTCCACAGGCGTGGAGCAACCTAAACCAGGCTGTACTGGCCGACAGCGTGTACCGCTACACCAAAAAGGTGATGCAGCTGGTAAAACCTGAAATCGTTCAGATTGGCAACGAGATAAACAACGGTATTTTAGGCGACAGGGGCAGCCTTGCCTCGCTAACCAACATCCCCAACTTTATTGAGCTGCTAAAGTCAGGCATACGTGGTGCCCGCGAAGGCTACCCTACCTCCAAAATACTGATTCACTACGCCGGATACGAGGGTGCCGAATGGTTCTTTGCCACGTTACTGGCCAGCAACAACATCGACTACAACCTCATTGGGCTATCGTACTACCCCTACTTCCACGGAAAAGATACTGCACCGCTAACCGCCACCATGCAGCGGCTTGCCGCGAAAGCCAACAAGCAGGTGGTGATAGCCGAAACGGCCTACCCGTTTACCCTACAGTGGAATGACTACACCAACAACGTTGTTGGAACCTCCGACAACCTTACCGATGCCTATCCGCCCACACCCGAAGGGCAAAAGGCGTACCTATTGGCCATCCGCGCGGCCCTCAGGAGCGCCAACGGCCTCGGATTCTGCTACTGGGGTGGCGAATGGGTCGCCTACAAGGGTGCCGAAGCAAAAGATGGGTCGAGCTGGGAAAACCAGGCGCTGTTCGACTTTCAGAACAGGGCACTACCGGTGTTGGAGGCATTTAAGAGGGAGTAGTCAGCTCCGCAACCTAAAGCTACCTCTGTGCAAACGAGGTGGTGTGGCTACTCCACCGATCTAGTATTGTAATGCGTCCACCTTTAGCACCAGCGATTACCTTGCTAAGACAACCTCTAATGCTTTTATGAACTCTTGTCGCCATTTTACCCTTTCATGACCACCATCGTAGGCGTGCAGGCTACAGGTGTACCCCTTCCGTCCTAACATTTTACTAAAGTCTGCAGCAAAATCGATAAAAGGCTCCAGCTCCTGATTTCCGTAGGCTAAAACATAGCAAGGATATCCCTCCTTCTTCTTCGATAGCCCCTTGTAATCGGCACCAGCAATAGAAAAGCAGATATAATGTCGAATTAGCAACGGTTGCAGAATGCTAAGCGTTATTCCGAATCCTCCACCATTCGAAAAGCCGTAAAATAACCTATCCTCGGGCTTTTGCGAAGCGCCATACGTTGCCTCAACAAACGGAATGAGCTCCTGCGTGAAAAAGTTTAGGTGTTTTTGAAAAAGGCAGCAGGTAACGCTATCCTTCGAGTACGCAAAACTTTTCACATACTCAAAATTTCGATACTCGACCCCTTTAAGCGGCAGCTCGTTACTGTAAGCAGCCACCAAAATGAAATCTTTCACCTTCCCTGTAGCATTCAATGAGTCTAGTAATTTCCCATACCCATCTTCTAAGAGCAGTTGCCCGTCAGCTGCATATATCACAGAATACGATTTATCCAAAGAATACCCGGCAGGGAGATAAACAGCAACATATCGTTTCTCATTTAAAAACTTGCTGTAGAGCGAATCCTTTTCGAACGTGAATGACAAACCTGACTGCACCTGAGCGTTGACTGTAAAACCCCAAATAGTAGAAAGCAGTAAGGTGATTAGATAGTTTTTCATCAAATAATTATATAGTACGGTTTATTATATCAAATGCCAATATAATCAACTTATCAGTATAGCTATTCAACCATATCTGATTTTAAAGTATACCTAAGGATTATCCCACTACCACCTCAACCACCAATCTTGCGAGATTAATAACTACGTAAACTCATAACAACACCTATATGTAGCGTCCAATCGCTACATCGCAACCCCTATTCTGACAAAATAACCCGAACTATCTACGGGAAACACCTCCCCTACTATTTAGCATCAAATACAATAGATGCATATATTTCTTCATTTTCCCCCGCACTTAAGCTGCGTAATAAAATTTTTTTTTATAAATTAGCGGTATAACGTTCTTTACATATGCCGTTTGGAAATTTATGTTCCAATTTACCTAAAAGTAAAGATTAACAGTATAATTTTCCAACCACACCAACCGAGAAACCCATAAGCGGGCATTATCTCACGTTTTAGGCGGCCAATAGCCGTCATCAACAAGGTAGGTAGAATAAAAAAATCAGCATCATGGATAGCCTAATGCCTGCTGACCTGTTCGACTTCCTTTTTCAAATGGGAGAAATGCTAGTCGGTTGAAAAAAGTGGCTGATCGACGGGGGAAAGTGACTGACCGACGGGGGAAAGTGACTGACCGATGGGGGAAAGTGACTGATCGACGGGGGAAAGTGACTGATCGACGGGGGAAAGTGGCTGATCGACGGGGGAAAGTGACTGACCGATGGAGGAAAGTGGCTAACCGACGGGGGAAAGTGGCTAACCGATGGGGGAAAGTGACTAACCGATGGGGGAAAGTGACTGATCGGTTAGGAGAAACGATGAATTAACCAAATAAACCATTATAAACGGCCACAAGGCACAAGTAAAGTAAAAGAAATGTCCTCAAAATTAATTAACAACGGGTTTATACGTCTATAAACCCACATACAATC
>CAXYUU010000241.1:0-5525 GCA_964292015.1 uncultured Acetobacteroides sp. | reverse complement strand
CGAGACTATTTGTCATCGCATTGACATGTTGCCCAACTTTACCTTATTTAAATTGATGGAGGAGCTGGTGGCCAATCAAATAGTTAACACTACACGCGAGCTTGATATTTTTAACCAAACGGTGGGCTGTTATGTCGATTTTCATAAGACAATACTCGACACCATAGGTCAGCGCATTGGACTTTCTCGTGAACGGATTCGTCAAATTCGCAATACTGCTAGTGAAAAAATGAATAATTTGTGTGTCTATCTTAGAGAGATCCCAAGTGAATTTGTTGCTCGCTATGGGATAGATGGTAGTGCCGCGTGTATTCCCATAAATGAAGAGTTTGTACAGAGTGTTAATCATATTGATGGTACAAGGTTTAACGCTGAATTTATTGGTAAGGTATTAGGACATGTACTTGCGGATAAGTACGTACTTTATGGATGTTCGACAGATTTGTTTGATACATCACCTATATATAAAGGTAGCTACATGTGGCGTAATCTGTATCTAGTTGATTATAGGTATGAACTAGAGTTTGATTTTCAAGACTTGGTGCAAGAACTTTCTGATATTTCTCATTTAAGGCGTCGCGAGCTTTACGTGTTTAATCTCAAGGATTATGTGCTTGAAAATTTACTTAATAGCGACATCTTGCTGTTGGATGAAATAGTAGCTGTTGCAAAGCAGCTGGTATGGCACGAGCTGAATCTGAGTACCAATTCCGATGGCGATATCGTGTTCGAGCCTAACAGTAGGCTACTGTCCGACTGTATTTACGATTTGCTGTTGGAAGTTAACCAGCCTACGGCTATTAGCTGGATCGAAAGGGTAATTAAGCAGCGATATCCCGAAGTTAAGGTGGGCGTGACAACGTTTTATAAGACCTGTAAGAAAGATAGTCGGTTTATTCTTTGGAAAACAGGACCTGTATACGGATTAAGGGCATGGAAGGACGAGGCAAATATTAAGGAGGGACGAATTCTTGACATGGTGGAGGAGTATCTACAGGCCTTCGACGAGCCGAAACATATTGATAGTATCACCAGCTACGTTTGTCGGTTTCGAAATACGAGTAAGAATAGTATTAGATGTAATGTATCTCGGGATAAAGCTGGGCGATTTAGGTTTTTTGGAAAACTATTCATAGGGCTAACGGCTAAGGTGTATCCCTCGCTTAAGCAGGATTATGCTCTAAGTGCACAGTAAATAAGGGGTTGGTACTATTTGTATATACCTAGGTTATAGCTCCGGTTCGGACGATGCACATTGCACCAAGCGGCAAGAACACCATTTCAAAATCACCAACCCGGCAGTAGCGTACTTTCGATGTAAGCAGCTGATGGTAACGACAAAATTTGCACAGGGCGTACTCCCCTCCTTTTTTAAGGAGGGGTCGGCGAAGCTGGGGGTGGTTTTCTTTACAAACAAGCCAAATGAATCAATCTTGGTCATACTCTATTTTTAAACGCGAAATCCCTGCATGCTGAGTAGCTACGAAGCTACGCAAAGGTACGACTTCAAGAAAAATAGTTGAAGGTTTGATGTTTTATGAAAAATAAGCTAAATTATAGCGCGAAATCAATCGTGTCCTGCGGTCTTATTCTTTACGATCGGCTTTCTAATGGGATGGTACATCTTTATATATTACCGTATGGAAGCGGATACTTTTTTACTAAACATTAAACTTTATCTAACATGGAAATGGATAGCCAGCATGTTATTTTAAGGGATTTAGAAGAAATTAAAGGGTTAAGTGTTCGGGCTTACAATGTTTGTCGCTACTCCAATTTGCTAAATCTTAATGCTATTCTTTGCTACTATCAGGTATATGGATGCTTTATTCGACTTCGAAATTGTGGACGTAAAACGGATGTAGAGCTGGTACGGTTATGTATGAATTATGAAAAGCTACAGGAGAAGCAGAGTTCGGTTGTTGAGCTAGCACCTAACGGAAGTACTCCCAAGCGCACGTATGATATTTCTTCTGAAGATATTCAGCTGCTTTCGCCACAAAAAGTAGAGATGATAGAGTATTTTGTTAGTTTTCAGTATAGTATCGTATTTGCAAGCGACTTTCCTCTTTTATCGTCCTATTTAAAGGATGACTTCAGTTTAAATAGTATTTGGCAAAATATATATCAGGTAGATTTTAAATCAGCAGATTTAAGGGGAATAGGTAGGACGAATGCCGAAAAGGTAAATGTGCTGTTTCATGAAATCTACCAATTTATTCGCGTAGTTATACTCGAGGATGATGAGGTGCGATTGTACGAGCGGTTGTTAGAGATGAAGAAGATCTTTTCAGTAAATAGGATTGAAAATATTGCCAGCATCCATATTCGAAAGTACATCGGCATGGCACCCAACATTGCCCTGTTTAAGCTGATGGAGGATCTTATATCGGAACAGCTAATTTTTTCCTTTCGCGAGATGGATATTTTAAATCAGCAAGTAGGTTGTTCTGTTGACTTTTGTGAGGAGACTCTCGATAGCATAGGTAAACGTTATAAGCTTACCAGAGATAGGGTTCGTCAAATTCGCAAGGGTGCCTACCGTAAAATGTACCAGCTATTTCCCTTACTTAAATCTGTACCAAGCATCTCTGCTGCCAGGTATGGGATAGATGGTAGCGCTGGGTATATTCCCATAAGCGACGAGCTGGTGCAGCAGGTTAACCTGCTCGATGGTACCCGGTTTAACGCTCAGCTTATAGGCAAGATGTTCGAATTGGTTCTGTCTGACTCCTATTCACTTTTGGGATGCTCGATGGATGGTTTTTTTGAAAATAAAATGAAGCATTGCTTTCAGTGGACAAAGCAGTACCTAATTGACAAAAGGTATACTCTCATATTCGATTTTACAGGAATGCTTGCAGGCCTTTATGGTATTATCCATACCCGACGGCGCGAGGTATACCACCTTAACCTTAAGGAGTATATGGCCAAGTATCTGCTGCAGGGGAGTGCCTTGCAGCTGGATGAAGTTTTTGATATGGTTATGCATATGGCGCTGTGCGAGTTTAACCTGAGTACCAATGCCGATGACCATATCGTATTCCGGGCAAATTCCCAAAGGCTACTATCCGACTGTATTTACGATTTGCTGCTGGAGGTTAACCAGCCTTCGGACCTTAGCTGGATCGAAAGGGTAATTAAGCAGCGATATCCCAAAGTTAAGGTGGGCGTGGCAACGTTTTATAAGACCTGTAAGAATGATAGTCGGTTTATTCTTTGGGGAACTGGACCCATATACGGACTAAGGGTATGGAAGGATGAGGCAAATATTAAGGAGGGACGAATGCTTAGCATGGTGGAGGAGTACCTACAAGCCTATAATGAGCCAAAGCATATTGATAGTTTCACCAGCTACGTTTGTCGGTATCGAAATACGAATAGAAGGAGTCTTTTTAATAATTTAATTCAAGAAAAAGCAGGGAGGTTTAGGCTTTTTGGAAAATCAATGATAGGGTTAACGGCCAAGGAGTACCCCTCGTTTAAGCAGGATCATGCTTTAAGCGAACAGTAAATAACGGGCTGGTGCTATCTGGGCTACATCTCGGTTAAAGCTCCTATTCGGACGATGCAATGGCTCGTCCGATTTTTTTATGCTTCTTCTCCAGCGTCTTTCCCCCTCTCGAAATTCCCCTTGGTGCATTATGTTTATTGACGAAAAAATATACATTTAGTCATCTGCCAATTTGTGTTGGCGGGGGCTTGTACATCACTAAGAACAAATTACTTACAAACTTCGATAATCAGTGTAATGAAGAGAGTCTCAACTTGGGGATTTACCCTACTGGTATTGTGCATTAGCTTAGCAGGTGCTCGTGCGCAGGTAACGAAAAGCGACTACCAACGGGTAGATACGCTGTCGCATGTCGGCAGTCTGGTTTACGGTAAGGCGGTGCGGCCTACCTGGATTGGCAGCACCAGCAGCTTCTGGTACTGCAATCACGAGCGTACGGGCGACTGGTTTTACCTGGTAAATGCCCAAGCTGGGGCTAAGAAGCAGGCCTTCGACGCGGTCAAGCTGGCTAAGGCGTTGGCCAAGGCAGCGGGCAAGCCAGTTGTACCCGGCAAGCTACCCTTTACCACCATTCGCTTTGCCGACGATATGAAGAGCATCTCCTTTGATGCCTTTGACGGCAGCTGGACCTACACCCTGTCGTCGAATGTGCTGGTACGCAGTAGCCAACCCGCAGCGGCAAAGGAGGAGGATCCCAAAAGGGTAACCTCGCCCGATAAGCAGTGGGAGGCCTACACCAAGGACTTCAACCTATACCTCTTCAATTGTAAGGATAGGAAGGATTACCAGCTTACCTTCGATGGTATGGTGGAGCTGTACTATAGCGCTGCCGATATCAAGTGGTCGCCCGATAGCCGGAAGCTGGCCACCACCAAGGTAAAGGAGGTAACCGAGCGTAAGATCCCCCTGATTGCATCGAGCCCATCGACCCAGAAGCAGCCCCTTTTACGGTATCTCGACTACGCCAAGCCGGGCGATGTGATTACCACCAGCACCCCAGCGCTGTTCGATGTGGTTAACCGTACTCAGGTGGCGCTCAATGTGGCACCATTTGCCAACCAGTTTAACCTCTTTACTACCGGCTGGCGCAAGGATAGCCGCGCCTTTACCTTCGAGTTTATCCAGCGCGGGCATCAGGCCTACCAGGTTGCCGAGGTTGATGCGGCCAGCGGCAATATCCACCTTCTGGTAAACGAGCAGGCATCTACCTTTATCCACTACGATAAAAACTACAGGTACGACATTAACGACGGTCGCGAGATGCTCTGGAGCTCGGAGCGCAGCGGCTGGAGGCATATCTACCTAATCGACTGCTCAACGGGCATTGCCAAACCGGTAACGCAGGGGCAGTGGGTGGTTCGTAGCGTTGAGCATGTCGATGAGGCCAACCGCACCATGCTTTTTGCCGCATCGGGGGTAAACCCCAACGAGGATCCCTACCTGGTGCACTACTACCGCATTAACCTGGATGGCAGCGCGATGGTTTGCCTCACCCCCGAAGCGGCCAACCATACGGCCACCTTCTCGACCAGCTTCCAGTACCTGGTGGATGCCTACTCGCGGCCCGATATGCCCGCCGTGAGCGTGCTACGCAGCGCTGCCGATGGTAAGGTAATTACCGAGCTGGAGCGTTCGGATATCGGCGACCTGCAAAAGGAGGGGTGGACGATGCCCGAGGTGTTTAGCGCGAAGGGGCGCGATGGGAAAACCGATATCTGGGGTACCATCCTTCGCCCATCGAACTTCGATAGCGCCAAGTTGTACCCGGTGGTCGAAATGATTTACGCCGGACCGCACGACTCGCACGTGCCCAAGAGCTTTTCGCCCTACTTCCACCTGAGCTCTCGCCTTTGCGAGCTGGGCTTTGTGGTGGTGCTCATCGACGGAATGGGGACGGCCAACCGGTCGAAGGCGTTTCACGATGTGTGCTGGAAGAACCTTAAGGATGCGGGCTTCCCCGACCGTATTGCCTGGATTAAGGCGGCAGCAGCTCGGTATCCCTACATGGACA
>CAXYUU010000240.1:0-5531 GCA_964292015.1 uncultured Acetobacteroides sp. | reverse complement strand
GCAATGTACCCGGTGGCACCGGTAAGTAGAATCTTCATCGGTAGAGTTTACTGGATAAACCCGTTGCAGCCCATATTGTTGATTGACACTTCGAAAAGCGTACGCCCTGATGTTGGACTGCGTACGCTATCGACCTGAAATAGACCGCTGCATTGTAGCTGTAGACCCGTGCATTGCTGGTAGCGGATGCTGCATTGTTACTTTAGACTGCTGCAGAATTACTTTAGACCCGTGCATTACTGCTGTAGACCGTTGCAAAATCACTTTAGACCCGTGCATTGTCGGTAGCGGACGCTGCAATATCACTGTAGACCGTTGCATTGTTACTTTAGACCCGTGCATCGGCACTTTAGACCGTCGAATGGCGGGTTGCCGATGGGCTGTATTGCTGCTGGATTGCACTCGGCTTGCCTAGTGTGCCGAATGGCTATCTATATAAAGTAAGGGATGGCCTGTGGGGCAGCATCGCTTTGGTAGGCTACCGATGGGTAGCGGCGGGCTACTGGTTGGCCAGCTTCCAAACGGTGTAGAAGGCAAAGGTGGCGATTCGGGTTAACCGGGGGTAGCTTATTCTATTGGCCTCGTCGGCAGGGGTATGGTAGTCGGCATGCTCGCCAGTTGTCATAACGATTGAGGGGATCCCCCTTTTTACAAAGCTGGCATGGTCGGATCCGCTGGTCCATAGGTCGCGCTCCCGTTCGGAAATGGGGCTGGTGATATCGATATCGGCCAGCTTGGCGCTTTGGCTAAGGGGCTTGGTTAGGTTGCCGGTAGACTTACCCAGCGTCAGGGCGTAGGCGTACATTTCGGAGTCGGTATGCGTTTCGTTGGTTCGGCCTACCATATCGAGGTTTACCACCGCTACGGTTTTGGCGAGGGGGAATACCGGATGGCTGCACATGTAGGTCGATCCGTAAAGGCCCAGCTCCTCGGCGGTAAAGGTGGTTACGATGATCGTTCGGCTTGGGGCGTGACCCTGGCTTTTGGCAAGGGTAAGCAGGCGGGCTATTTCGAGTACGGCCGCCGTGCCCGATGCGTTGTCGTCGGCGCCGTTGTTTATCGAGTCGGCTTTATCGACTTCGCCTCTTCCCATGCTGGCGGTGATGCCGATATGGTCGTAGTGGGCGCAAACGATGATGGCTTCGTCCTTTTTGCTGGTGCCTTCGAATATGCCCACCACGTTTTCGGTTGACACCTTTCGCATGGCATCGGCCAGATAGGTTCCTTTTACCTCTACATACTTACCTACGGCCTGGTTGGCTACCCGAGGGTACTCCTCCATCACCTCCTTGCTAAACATCTTCTTTAGAAAGTGATCATCGCATAGCAGGATGCTTACGTTGGGATGCTTCTGTAGAAATGGGATCACCTTGGTGTAGTAGGTGTTTTCTTTTGCCAGATAGGGGCGGCTATACATGCCGTAGAAGGAGGTATCGCCGGCGTTGTTGGTCGACTGCATGAGCGGCATCAAAAAGGCAAACCGCCCGTTGGCAAAATCGACGTATTGGGTAGTAGGAACGACAACAAAGAAGCTACCCTTAACCTCTTTTCCACCCAATTCGGCAATCTTTGTAAGCCCATCGGTCACCGATTCGGCCGTAATTACGGGGGCAAAGCAGGCGTTGCTGTCGGTGGGGGAGGTTTTGCCAAAGTAGGGGGTTATTTGGGTGTTGGCAATGCTTACTCCCGAAAGAAACATGATATCGGCAAAGGGGTTGAGCTTTGTTGATGAGCCTTTGATGGTTATGGTGGCATTTTGCGAGCCTATTGGCGCGCTATACAGGTTGAAGGTTTGGTAGTACGGTGTTTGGGTGTTGGGGCTGATGGTGGATAGTCCAAGGCTTTTAAACCGGGTGGCGATGTACGATGCCGCTATCTTTTGACCGTTACTGCCTGCCTTACGCCCCTGGAGGCTGTCGGATGCAAGGAAGTAAACATGCCTCTTTAAGGAGTCGGATGATGCCTTAAACGATTGAAGAAAGTCTTGTGCGGTGCTACCGTAGACCGATGAAATAAGTAGGATGGAGCAGAGTAGCTTCTTCATACGAAAGATGTTTTCGTAAATGTAGAAGAATATTTGGCTTGTTGTTCGAAATGGGGGTGGGGGGCATAAAAAAATACCTGTAGCTTTATGTCTACAGGTATTTTTGAGGAGGGTAGCTTCGCCCTACTTAAACTTTAGCGCGATGGATATGGTGTTTGAGCTGAGCCCGTTCGAGCGGTTGTAGTGCCCGTAGCGCATCTCTATGGCGTTGAAGCATCGAATGCCCAATACCCCATCGGCCGACGAGAGTCTGACGTTTAGCCCAAAGGCTTGGCTGTTGAACTTCGATAGGTCGTAGTCGCTGGTAAAGAATTCCTCGCCAACCGTATGCTGCTTGTACGGGGCAAAGTACTTGGCGGCCGACTGCTGGTAGTATCGCCCAAATGGAGCTACGGAAAAGAATGGGGTAATCTTAACGGGTATCTCCAGTTCGAAGGTGTTGGCACGCACATTCCAGTCGTCCCAGTAGTACCGGTAGTACGCCTTAAATATCACCCGGTCGCCGCCAAAGTAGTTGGCCCGAACACCCACCGGAACCTTAAAACGGTTGTCGGGTAGCATTTCGTACGACAGCGAGTTGTCGGTAAACCACACCCGCTGGTAGCTGGTAGCCAGCAGCCCCTGCTGGTAGGCCAGATCGAGCATCATGGCCACCTGAAGACGCATGTTTACCACCTGCGATAGCGAGAACGATGCCATGTAGGATTCCCGCGGCGAGTGAGCCACCGGAAGCGGATCGTGTTCGGATCCTGAGCCATACGGGACTATCCCTTTGTACCCAACCACATTCTTTTTGCTGTAGCTAATCAAGCTGGTGTAGTCGGTGTTATCGCGCAGCTCCTTAGGAATAATAACCTTCCACTCGTCGAAGAAGCCCGACACCTTAACGCCAAACTCGCGGTTGTTATCCTTCGAAAATTTGGTGAAGCTAAGTGCCGCACCGCGCGATTCGTAGTCGAACTCGTGCGAGTACGAGAGGGTTGTGCCCAAATGGTAGTGCTTATCCTCGTTCATAAACCCGTAGGTAAGCGAGGGGTAAACGTGCACATCGCTGTACGATGCACGCGAGTAAACTGAGGTAGATGCCCCACTGGGCAATACCGTTCCACCTGTAGATGTGGATGCTTTAGAGATGGTACCGCTTTTTAGCAGGTTTAAACCGTTATTTTTGATGACGTCTTCTTTTTCATCGTCGTCGTCTTCATCTCTTGATCCGCCAGGGAGTACCCCACCACGGTAGCCGTCTATCATATCCGACGAAGCCGAGGAGTAGGCATCTACGCCAAGCTCGAATGAAAGGCTGTGCGTGTTTCGAAACCGGTTCTGCTTGGATATTTTTAGGTCGATAATGCTCGAAAAGTTGGTAAGCTTTTCGGTTCCAATCCCCCCGGTAACGGCGGAGTTGTTTCCGTTTTGGGAGTAGTATCCCGATACAAAGTTTACCTCGTCGATCTTTAGCTTCGAGGGCTTGTAGGTGGTGGTGTCGTGACTAGTCTGCGCAAAGGACATCAGCGCAGTAAAGTAGGTTGCCAATAGCGATAGGGTAAATTTCCTCATACGTTAGCTTTATTACTAGTTACAGCCGCAGCCGCCACCGGTTTTACCTCCATTTGCGCCCGATGCTCCTTCGCGGTAGAGCAGCACGTTACTCTCTAGCTTTTGCACCTTACGCGACGAGAGCTCCATTTCGGAGTCGTTGATATACGCTTTTTGGTACTCCTTAACCGGAGAACATGATGTGCCACCAGCAATCGCCACGATTGCCAGTAAGAATAGGGACATGGTCTTTTTGTGTATCATTGGCTGATTCTAATGTTTTTCGAACAGTACAGCTGGTTATCGTCGGTAACGATAATGCAGGCAATATCCTTCATTTGGTTAATTAAGCTTAAGCCCACCTTCACGCCCATAACGGTAACCGGGGTAGCCATAGCATCGGCCAGCTCGGCCGATTGGGTAATAATGGTTACGCTTTTAATGCCCGATACCGGAAAACCAGTTTTTGGGTCGATGGTATGGGAGTATCGCCTGCCGTTTACGATGGCAAACTTTTCGTAGCTACCCGATGTGGCCACCGAGGCATCGGTTAGGGTAAACGACGAGAACGATTCGTTGGCCAGGTTAGGATCGGCAACGCCAACGGTCCAAGGTTTACCGTTGGGTTGGGTTCCCCAAACGGTAAGATCGCCTGAGGCGTTTACCACCCCACTAGCTACGCCGTTTTGCTGCATTACCAGCTTGGCTCTATCGGCTGCGTAGCCCTTTCCTATTCCTCCGAAGCCAATCCTCATCCCTTTACTCTTTAGGAAGATGGTGCATTCGGTTGGATCGAGGATTACGTTTTGGTAGCAGATAAGCTTTACCGACCGTTTGGCCAGCTTGGGATCGGGAAGCGATGTCATGGAGGTGTCGAAATTCCAGAACTGCTTGTTTAACGATCCGTAGGTGATGTCGAACGCGCCCTGTGTAAGGGCCGATATTCGAAGCGAGCGTTCCACCAGGTCGTAAACCTCGCGATCGACCCTCACCGGAGCAATGCCCGCCTGCTGGTTAACCAGGTTGGTTTGGCTATCGTCGCGAAACGTGGTGAGCAGCGCCTCAATACGTTGTATTTCGGCTACCCCTTGGTCTATACGCAGGTTTGCCCATCCCTCATCGTTGCCAATGACGGTAAGCTCAAACCTATTTCCCATGAGCTTAAGCACACGGGAGTAGGCCCGGAGTTCGGGTGGGGTGGTGGGCTCCATTAGCACCTACTTTTGAAGCTGATCCAGAAAGCTGGTGGCCGTGAGGTTGTGGTTCCCCTCCCAACTCTTTAGCACCTTTCCGTTGGCATCAATGAGTAGGGTGTAGGGAAATATACCCTTAGGATTGTACTTATCGGCAAGCGCCTCGTTCTGCTTGAGCAGCGCGCTACCGGGTTGATTCTTTTTAAGACGGGGAAAGTCGGCATTTACCAGTACCAGGTTGGCCGATGCGTACGACTGAAATTCGGACGATTCAAAAACATCGCGCTTAAGCTTCATGCAGGGGCCGCACCAATCGGAGCCTGAAAAGTTGAGCAGGATAAGCTTATTCTCCTGTTTGGCTTTTTGCTGAGCCTGCTCGAAGTTGGTATCCCATGTTGCCGCTGTAAACAGTGCGGCTACAATTAAAAAAGCAAGGGTCTTCATATTCAAACGGTTTTTTGATAAACGGTTTTATTCTACGAAATATTGTACCCCAACATCTTACACACATCGGCAAAAATGTAAATAAAATCGATAACCTCAATATGGTTGATGTTAAATCGAAATTGGTGTAAGATAAATTAAGAGTAGACGATGTGATTAACACCTGAACGGGGGGGGAGTTTAACGAGTAGAGGATTCTAATCTCGTTCTAATATAGGGATCAAAAAAAAGCCTCCAGATTTCTCTGAAGGCTTCTTGAGTAGCGGGAACAGGACTCGAACCTGTGACCTTTGGGTTATGAGCCCAACGAGCTG
>CAXYUU010000239.1:0-5535 GCA_964292015.1 uncultured Acetobacteroides sp. | reverse complement strand
GGGGTATTATCCATATCAACTGCAATAGTATCGGTAGATTGCTTTTGAATGGAATAGTCGACAGATATTGTTACGCCATATTGCTCTTCGATAGCATTCTTCGCTTTAGACACTTCGGACGTAACCCCTTCGAGATGGTTGGGTGATACGGTAAAGTGAATAAAAACGTTCGCCCCACCATCTTTGGCATATTCGGCACCCTCAACAAGATGCTCGGTAACTGCAGCACGAGATTCATTTCCATATGTATGGAATTTTATAAGTCCCTTTGGAAGGTTACCATAATTTAATCCATCCTCGCCAAGGATAAGAGACAAAACAGTCGCATAGTCGGCAATTGAAAGTTTTTCTAACGAAATACCTCTACTAGTACACATCTCCAGCAGTTCAGAATAGAAAGCAAACTTACCTAAGCTATCGAAGACCTGTCTCACATCTTTAAAACTATCAAAGACATGTTCAGCAGATTCGCCCTTCTCGAACAGGGACTTTGCCTCATAAAGCGACTTAAACATTCGAGTTGCGGCACCCGATGCTGGGACAAACTTCACCCTTTTACCCTTAAAATCATTATACTTTTCTACAAAGTACGATTTGCGAGCATCATCAACCTGAATAATACCAACAGGTACAGTAGCAGGTGCTTTCAACTCCAAAAAAGGGAATCCGCTCTCAAACCGTTTAAGCTGACTTTCAATATTGACAAGATCGAATCCTAAAGCAACAATCTCACCCCTTTCCTTGGCAGATATCATAGGATTACTTTTTAGTAAGCTTAGCCATAAACTTTTCGGTATCGATAATAAACCTTGAGTGGGTACATTTTCCAATAACACCCTCCTCATCTTCTGCTATAATTTCGAAAGTAAGCTTCTTTCCATCAACTGCAACAAGAATGGCAGTGGCCTTTACCTCCATACCAATAGGGGTCGCCTTTGTATGGGTAGTTGAGATTTCAATTCCAACAGTATTAAATCCATTTGGCAACAGGCTGGCCACAGTCAGTAATGCGGCATTTTCCATTAGCGCAACCATTGCAGGCGTTGCAAATACATCAATTAGACCTGAGCCATAGCGTGAAGCCACATCGTTAAGGGTTACTGTCTTAGTAGAAGTATGAGATAATCCGACAGGTAAGTTAAATTCCATTGATTCAATTATTAAAGGTTTTAAACAAAAATAAAAAAAAGGAGGCTATTGCCTCCCTTTACTATGCTAATTAATCGAAATTACTTTAACTTTTCGGCCATTGCAAGAGCCATTGCATCACACTGAGCGTACTTCTCGTTATTTGGAATACCGTAAACATCAACAGGTTCCGAAACCAAATTCCACCCTATACTTTCCTGGAATTTCTTCAGACTCTTCACTCCGCCGCCATTCCAGCTATACGAACCAAAAAGACCAAGTTCACGACGTTTTACCCCCATATGTTCAAGTTCACGGGTAAGCTGCTCCATAAGCGGAAACATCTCGCTATTGTAGGCGCAACTTCCAAGTATAACGCCTTTATACTTCCATATTTCGTTAATTAAATCGGAGATATGAGTTTTTGATACGTCATGAACACGAATTTTCGTGATACCCTGTTCGGCAATTTTACGGGCTATATGGTCTGCTAGCTGTTCTGTATTCCCGTACATCGAAGCGTAAATAATAACAACTCCATTTTCACCGTCCATCTTACTCCACTTGTCGTAAAGTCCCAAAACAACCTCTGGCTTACTTCTCCATACCGGCCCATGAACAGGACAAACAGCCTTTACTGGAACACCATCAAGTTTTTTGAACGCTTTCTGTACCATGTTGGCATACTTACCAACAATATTCGAGAAGTAACGTCGCATATCCTCTTCGTAGTAGGCAAAATCAATTTCATCATCAAATACACCGCCATCGAGCGTTCCAAAACTACCAAAAGCATCACCTGAGAAAAGTACCTGATCGGTCAAATCGTAGGTCATCATCGTTTCGGGCCAATGAATCCAAGGGGTCATTACAAATTTCAGCTTATGATACCCTAATGACAGCTCATCGCCATCTTCGACCTGCATCAGATTACAAATAGTTCCCCAATAAGCATCTACAACTTTAAACGTTTTAGAATTTCCTACAATTGTTACGTTTGGATATCTTTTTAGTATCTCCTTTATCTCGCCAGAGTGATCGAGTTCCATGTGGTTTATAACAAGGTAATCTAAACTGCGACCCGCCAGTAACGATTCCACCTTTTCTACAAAATCACCAGCAACCCCCGATTGAATGGTATCTACCAGCGCTGTTTTTTCATCATTTATTAAATAACAATTATAAGCCACACCGTTAGGTAGCGGCCAAATATTCTCAAAAAGATGCTTTTTACGGTCGTTGGCACCTAGCCAATAGATGTTACCTACAACTTTTAAAGGATTCAACATTTCAGTTCAGTTTTTTTGTAAAAATTTCAAAGTGCAAATATACCGTAAGCGAAGTCATTATAAGCATAAAGCAGGGCTATTGTCTCCATTTTATTGCTACAACGGGCAATATCCTAAAAAACAAAATCCACAAAGCACTATAATCCAACAAAAGTTAAGCACTAACTAAAAATATGCTCTAAATAAGCACAGGGTAGAAATAAATCAATCTTAAAAGTACTTATTGTAAAGAAGAATTGGAAAACCTATTGAGATATTTTCTATTTTTGAATCGACTAAAACAGCAAAGTAAAATTCACAAAATTCTTGCGCTCGTTGGTATTGCATCACTCGAAATAGACCAAGGCGGAAGAAATCATAAAGAGAACATCAGATGAAGAGAGTTATGGTTGTTACCGGGGGAGGCGACTGCCCAGGCTTGAATGCGGTAATCCGCGCCATTGTAAAAAGAGCAGCACAGGAAAAAGATTGGGAAGTAGTAGGCTGTATTCAAGCTTACGATGGTATTCTAAAAGAACCTACAGAAATAAAGGTTTTAGACGAGAAGTTAGTTGCGGGTATTCATGTTCAGGGAGGAACGATTATTGGCACAACCAATAAAGGAGGCCCCTTTGCTTGGCCAGTTAAAAATTCAGATGGAACATACTCTTTCATCGACCGTTCCGACGAAATGATTCGCAAGATACAATACCTTGGAATCGACGCAGTTATTTCTATTGGTGGAGATGGATCACAAAAGATATCGCAGCTTCTTTTCGAAAAAGGGCTTAACGTAGTTGGAGTACCTAAAACTATCGACAACGACCTTTCGGCTACAGACTATACATTCGGGTTCCAAACAGCAGTTCAAATTGCTTCGGATGGTATAGACCGTTTAGTAACTACTGCAGCCTCTCACAACCGCGTCCTTATTATGGAGGTAATGGGTCGTAACGCAGGATGGATTGCACTTCACGCTGCTATTGCAGGAGGTGCCGACGTTTGCCTTATTCCTGAAATACCTTACGACATTAAAAAGGTAACCGAAAAAATTCAATCTCGCTACAATAAGGATAGAGGATTTGCCATTGTCGTAGTTGCCGAAGGTGCAATGCCTAAAGATGGAACTCTTGTATTTGAAACTTCAGACGAAATTGGGTACGACAACCTTCGCCTAGGTGGTGTTGCATCTAAGCTTATGAAGGAACTTAAAGCGGCCGGCGTTGAAGCGGACATGCGCGAAACCGTTCTTGGTCACCTACAACGAGGAGGAACACCGGTTGCCTACGACCGTATTCTTGCCACCCAATTTGGTGTTAAGGCATTTGAGCTTGTTCTCGACGGGAAATTTGGCGAAATGGTGGCCTACCGTCACCCTGCTATCATCGGTGTTCCGTTCACCGAAGCTATCGACCGTCCAAACTTTGTTCAACCAGATAGCGCACTTGTTTCGGCAGGAAAAGGTATTGGTATATCTTTTGGAGACTAAACAATACTATAGCATTAAACAAAAAAGGAACGACAACTCGTTCCTTTTTTGCTATCCCATTTCTCTTACCCAACTTGACCTTAGGGTTTATTATACCTACGAAAATTTGAAGTTTAACCAAATAGAGAGTCGATAAAACATCCCCATTTCACGACAGCAAAAAATGTTAAAACCTCTCCATTATACAAGCTACAGAGCGGCCAATCCCCCTTTTTACTAGTTTAATTGAAAAACAATCGGAATAGTGAATGCCACACGAACGGGTTTTCCTTTATGCCGGCCAGAACTCCATCCCTGCGAACTTTTTACTACCCGAATAACTTCATTATCTAAATCGGGGTGAACTCCTCGAATAATTTTTATGTGAGAAAGCGTTCCGTTCCGTTCCACAACAAACTGAATATATACAACCCCTTCAATTTTTTGGTCAACAACCCCTTCAGGATACCTCAAATTACGTACAATAAACTCCTTAAAGGCCGACATTGCCTCTTTGCCATTGTATAGCGGCATATCCTCAGCTACCGATACCGTCTCCTCTTCTTCGGGCGGCTCCTCCACCTTTAAAAATGGAGTTGTACTATCTGCTGGTGCAACGTCTGTCACCCTCTCCTCCTGAGACTTACTTCCTAAAACCCCATTTGCCTTATCACTTTCAATAGTTATACTTCCTGTAAGATCAGCTTTCAACTCCTTTTTAGGCATCTCCTCTCCCTGGTTAGGGATATCTTCATTAGTTATCGGTTCGTCAGGCATGTCGGGGGTATTTTCCTGTTCTAACTTAATCTTAGATATGGTGGCAACCTCTACATTCTCCTCCTTAACCGACTGACGTGCCTTTTCTATAATAACTGGTAGTGATGTTGCAAACGAAAGAGTAAGCACAACTAGTAGTAGTGCAACTCGATGCCGTTTATCTGCATCGCGACGAAGTACGTAGCCGCCATACTCTTTATTCTTTCCGTTAAAGACTATATCGCACCATTCTTTCGAAAACAAGCTTATTTTTGATGGCATCCCCTTAAACCCATAGTTGTATTTACATCGTTGTACAGGTTACAACCGAACGTTGCACCTTTTATTGCGCACAAAAGTAAGATAAACTCACCGAAATTGGCAACAAAAACAAATATACCCTTGTCAATGTTACGAAACCATCAAATCAGGACAAAAAGGCTCACCGAATAAGTCAACAAGACTTTTCATCTTCACTTTCGAAGACAATTTTACTGCTCTACACGAATAACGTAGGTAGTCGAAATTGAACTTTCCCCAAATAAAACAAATCATGGTTATAAAATCCTTTGTATTTCTAATACGACATCCAATTCAGATCTCTCACTACTATAATTCCACACAACTTACAACTCGATTTTAGCTGAGCCTTCTATCCATTCTGCTCTGACTACCTGTTTTTGGTACAACATCAAGTTCCTGATGAAAATAAACAGCTAAAATAACAGCTAAAGCGAAGGGGTAACCTGCGAATATTCGGCTTTACAAGGTGCTGGAAGTGCATTAAAATGGGGATGGTGCAGAAGACTCACCGAATTTGCGGCTTGAAGGTTGGGAATGGGTGGGTTTTGATGTAACTGGGTTAAAACACAGAAGCCTGTAAATCATTAGATTTATAGGCTTTTGGTGTGCTTT
>CAXYUU010000238.1:0-5539 GCA_964292015.1 uncultured Acetobacteroides sp. | reverse complement strand
CAATCGAATAGTCGACACCCATTACCATTGCACCAGATACAGCCCAAGCCTTTCCTGCACGCGACGAAGCGGAGTAGAGTTCTTCTGGATCATCGTCTTTCATCGTTCCCGTATAGGGACGTTCGGTGGTTATGGTGGCAAATGCACCGCCAGCAGCAACGCCGAGGTAGGGGAACAGCCGTGGGTTACGGGTTTTAAACCAGTAGTTGGCACCCAATTGGGTGAGGTAGTTGTTGGCGTACTCCCCATCTACCCACGTGTAGCTGGGTATGGGCATGTCTGTTACCAAAAAATCTCCCTCAATGTAGTGCACCTTTGGCGTATGGTTGATATTCATGCTAACCAGCGCGTTTACCTCTATATGGTCGGTAATAAAATACCGACCCTGTACGCCAGCCATATTAACCACCGAGTTGTCGTTTATGCTACCCAACTGAAGGTAGGCGGCAGGCGAGCCCGATTGCTCGCCTTTGCCTGGTAGCCCTACCGATGTGGCGTTGTAAGCTGGTAGCAGGTAGGAGGTATTCTCTTTTATAAACTGCCCCTTGCCAAACACCAGCGAAAACTGGTAGTCGCCTTTCTTGGGCGCAAAATCCTCCGAGGTACTCGTGGCGTTTTGCGCAAATAGGCCGGTTGTTAGGAGGCAGAGGATAATCATCCCAGCTACTTTATTTGGTGTCATAGCTGCTACTACTTATTTAGTCCGTTAATTATTGCGATCAGCGCGTCCTTATCTTTAGTTGCTTGATCGAATAAGACTTTATAACCTGCCAACTTTATCTGTTCGGCTTTAATCAGGTTTTCAATCTGATTTTTTATGCTCACTAAATCACCTTTGAGATAATTGTCAAGCATTGATTTTGCAATATCTAGAGTGACCTGACTATCTCGTACCGCATTTTCTGCAGATGCAATAGCATTGTTGATACGTTCGTTCGCACCATCGATGCCATCAATTTTGTCTTGAATGCTATTTGCAAGTCCTGTGTAATACTGTAAAGAAAAATTTGTTAAGAATACTTGATTGTTGAGTGTGCTTATTTCATTATTCTTTATTTCTATTGCATTTAGCAATTCAGTTAATTCAGCAGTAAGTTTGGTTTGCGTTTCAGTGAATTTTTTCAGCTCCGCTTTGTTTGCATCTTCTAATGCAGTCCATCCTTCAGTGGCTGTTTTCTTATCGGTTATCCAAGTTTTAAAATTGTCAAGTGTTTCTATTATGCTGGGTAATGATCCAGAGAAGGTTAGCGATAGGTTGTCTGCTGATAGGTATTGGCCGTAACCAAAGTCTTTAATTTTAGTTACGATTTCATCTACAACCGGTACCATAATTTTGGCAGTATAGTCTTTTTTGAAGTATTGATCAAAGGGGTGCAGCGGATTAATAATGCCTAGTAAGAAGTGGTAGTTTGCCTGTTTTGTTAGAAGTGCCTGACGCTCGTTATTGGCTGTCGCTAACTTGCTATTATTGGCACTAATATCTCCTTTCATGGTTGCAATTGTAGCATTAATACCATCCAATTGGGTCTTTAGCTCTGCGCTGCTGCTTGTTGTTGCCAATTTAGCCGTTGCAAGCATTTTCTGATTAGCGGCTTATCTTAGTTCCTCTTGTTTGATTTTATCTCTTAATCTGTTGGAAGATATTGCTGAATCTCGAACTGATAATTGGATGAGGTCTCTATTGTAATTAGAAATCTGATTTTCAGATTGTGTCATGTTTTCAAGGAGGTTACCTAGTTTATTCATTATTCCATCAAGGGCATTTTTATATGCGTCTGGAATATCTAGTTTTTTAGCAATATCCAGCTGTGCTAATGCTACATCGTATTGATGTTGAGCCACTGCTAATTTTTGTTGTGCATCGAGAATAGTACTTTGCAGGGTTATCTGTAAGACTTTTATTTGTCCGTCTATTTGAGCCTTAGTATAGTCATCTTGGGCTTTTTGATATTCGTAGTTAAGGGTCTTCATTTGATTGTCAATCTCGAGGCCTTTTGCCCTTGCCGTTTCCTGTGCTGTTAGTGCATCTCTATACTTAGCTTCTGCAAGTTTTACTGCTGCATCGGCCTTTAAAAACTCAGCCTTAGCGCTTCTCATTTCTTGAATGCCGGCAGGCTCCTTAATGTCAACACAACCTACTGTAAACATACTCAGTAGGAACAAACCTCCTAGGAGGTTAATAATTCTCCGTTTCATAGAATTTGATTTTTTTCTTGAATAAAAATGTCCTTGTTTAAGCTTGTTTTGCTTTCAACCGAGTCAAATTTACTCTGTCTAAATCTCACTCTCAATATATGTTAATGGCATTTGGGGCTATGCTGCATAAAACGGTGCATATATAGTACTAAAACGTGCCTATACGGCTTAAAAAAAATACCGATGGATTTTCTTTTTTCTATGTATTACCCTTAATTCTAGCTGGTAGCTAGTTTATAGCTAAATTCCGAAGAAGGGTGAGGTTTATGTGCTGCATCAGAAATTTATCCCGTATTTGCAATGAACATTGATGCCGATATGTAATACTTAATAAAGTAGGCATTGCATAAAATGAAGCATGCCTGTTGCTGGGTGTATTGGAGGGTGTCGTATCCCGAAAGTTAACGCGCTACTCAGATCGAATAGACAGCTTATATAGTGGGGTGGGGTGCGAAGGTCGTTTTTACAAGTTTTACCATCCAGAAATGGTGAGCGGGTATAGCATGTTTGAAATGCTAGTTCTCGAAACCGATTGGCCTTTGACGCGCCGTGGAAAATATGGGTAGGTATCTCGTCAAAGCTAGACATGCACTTTAAAGGTGTATCTTGCTGGCTTAAAGATGTATACAATCCCGTAACGAAAAAAGGGCAGTGGTTTAGTCCACTGCCCTTTGCTTATGAGGTTATGCTGGGTTACATTAGCTGGGTTAGCAGCTTGCGCATCGATACGTTCTCCTCCATGATACCGCGAAGTGCCGAAATGGCCACACGCTCCTGCGCCATGGTGTCGCGGTGGCGGATGGTAACGGTATTGTCCTCCATGGTTTGGTGGTCGATGGTTACGCAGTAAGGGGTGCCGATGGCATCCTGACGGCGGTAGCGCTTACCGATGGAGTCCTGTTCGTCGTACTGGCAGTTGTAGTCGAACTTGAGGTGGTGCATAATTTCGCCAGCCTTTTCGGGGACGCCATCCTTCTTTACCAGCGGTAAAACAGCCAGCTTAACGGGTGCCAAGGCTGGTGGAATGCGTAGTACAACGCGTTCGTCTACCGAGCCATCTTCTTTGGTAATCTTCTCCTCGGTATAGGCCGACGAAAGTACCGAAAGTACCATGCGGTCTACTCCAATGGAGGTTTCCACCACGTAGGGGATGTAGCTCTCGTTGGTTTCCGGATCGAAGTAGCGAATTTTTTTACCCGAGAACTTCTCGTGGCTGCTTAGGTCGAAGTCGGTACGCGAGTGAACACCCTCGAGCTCCTTGAAGCCGAATGGGAAGTCGAACTCGATATCGGCAGCGGCGTTGGCGTAGTGGGCCAGCTTATCGTGGTTGTGGAAGCGGTACTTCTTATCTCCCAGGTTAAGCGCCTTGTGCCAGCGTAGGCGGAACTGCTTCCAGTGCTCGTACCACTCCATTTCGGTGCCGGGGCGAACAAAGAACTGCATCTCCATCTGCTCGAACTCGCGCATGCGGAAGATAAACTGGCGGGCCACAATTTCGTTACGGAACGCCTTACCTATTTGGGCAATACCGAAGGGGATCTTCATACGACCCGTCTTCTGCACGTTGAGGTAGTTTACAAATATTCCCTGAGCCGTTTCCGGACGAAGGTAGATGACGTTGGCATCCTCGCTGAGCGAGCCCATCTGGGTCGAGAACATCAGGTTAAACTGGCGTACGTCGGTCCAGTTGCGGCTACCCGAAATGGGGCACACAATGTCGAGGTCGATAATTAGCTGGCGAAAGGCCTCCAGGTCGTTGGCATTCATCACCTCGGCCATGCGGGTGCGAATGTCGGCCATCTTTTGGGCGTTCTCCAGTATGCGGGGATTGGTGGTGCGGAACTGCTCCTCGTCGAATGTCTCGCCGAAACGCTTACGCGCCTTCTCCACCTCTTTCTCTATCTTTTCCTCAATTTTGGCGATATGATCTTCGACCAGCACATCGGCGCGGTAGCGCTTCTTAGAATCCTTGTTGTCGATTAACGGGTCGTTGAACGCGCCCACGTGGCCCGATGCCTCCCAAATGCGGGGGTGCATAAAGATGGCCGAGTCGATGCCCACGATGTTCTCGTTGAGGCGAACCATGGCACCCCACCAGTAGCGCTTGATGTTGTTCTTTAGCTCGGCGCCGAGCTGACCGTAATCGTAAACGGCTCCCAAACCATCGTAAATTTCGCTAGATGGAAAGATGAAGCCGTACTCCTTGGAGTGGGCAACTAATTTTTTGAAGATATCCTCGTTCATGCTGCTCAAAATTTATGCTTTAAATGCAAATGTAGTAAATTGTGGGGAAACCAAAGCTTGCTTATTCTAGAAGATATTCATTTAGGCATTTGCAGGTGTATTTTTAATGATGCCGGCTTCGGTTGATATAATTATTCTGGGTGTGTACCGTTGTGTTGGTTGTTGAGATGAAAGTTAACGCGGT
This sequence comes from uncultured Acetobacteroides sp., assembly GCA_964292015.1. Classification (GTDB taxonomy): domain Bacteria; phylum Bacteroidota; class Bacteroidia; order Bacteroidales; family ZOR0009; genus Acetobacteroides. The sequence goes on along the minus strand of CAXYUU010000238.1, from coordinate 915 downwards.
GTGCCGATTAATTTTTAACCAGTCTTAACTACGTATTTACTGTATGTTGTTTATATCTAGATTGTACACGGTTGTATTTGTAGGTTTATGCAGGTGTTAGTGTTAAATTTAATATAACAGTGGTTAATGTCCGTTACTTGTTTCGTTTCTTACTTTTGCGCTGCTTATTTAAATAATTAAATTGTATGAATAAATTGTATCGTTACATTGTACTACTATCGTTCGTTAGTTCAATGGCTGGCTGTGTGAAAATTGAAGAACCAACCGGAATTCAAGATATCCGAACAGCAAAACTCGAATTTTTAAAGGCTCAAACTTCTCTCCAACTTGCTGAAGCTAAGCTTACTGAGGCTAAAGCAGCGACAGAGCAGGGGAATGCGAAGTTAAAAGAGGCAAATGTTAAAGCTCTTGAGATTCAAAATCAGAGAGATGAGGCAAAAAATGCACAGGAAAAAGCGAGGTTGGATCTTCAGATGAAGGAGTTGCAAGTTCAGAATGAATTAATCATTCTAAACATTCAAACGCAGGTTGCTTCTGCTCAGACAGCTTACCAGCTGGCTTTAGCTGATTTGGCTATTGCGAAAACGGTTGATGTTCCTCAGAAGTTTATCGCTCAGCTTGACAATGTTAAGCAGCAGCTCGATTTTGCTATGAAGGAGTTCAATTCCTGCGAATCACAAATTTTAACCCTAAACTTGAACTTGAACCTTTGGGTTGCCCATGATTCGCTTAACTACGATTACACCCTCCGTTCTAACCTAGCAGGGGCAACAAAGGCCCTTAAGAATGCGCAGGACATGTTAGCTGCTGCCGAAAAGTTGAAGACTGCAAATGCTACCGATATGGAAAGCATAAAGGCCAATTTAGTGGCTAAGAGGCAAGCAGTACAAGCCGAGAAGTTTGGGGTAGATACTA
>CAXYUU010000237.1:0-5573 GCA_964292015.1 uncultured Acetobacteroides sp. | reverse complement strand
GTTCGAATGGGAAAAATTACTACAATGATAGGTATAGAAATAATCGAGTTGTTGTAGTTCATGAAAGGCGCCATGGGAAAGAGGCTCGTTACTATCGTCCTCAGTGGAATCCTCGCCACGATTTTGAGCGTAGATGGGTTTACTTTCCTAGGTATAACATGTACTGGGATAATTACCGAGGTGTTTATGTTTACAATACCAACGGGCGCTGGGAGTCTTACCAAGAACCACCAAGAGCTGCCATACGTGTAAACCTGGCCCTAGAAAAATTCGTTGAGCTAGGGTTCGAATTCGATTCTCGAAGTGATGCCTTTTCATTAAATGTTCGACATCGAACAGTATACCGATAGCATAGTAAAAAAGCGAGGATCAATTTGATCCTCGCTTTTTTATGGATGAAATTTATTCGCATTTTAAATCAACCCTTGCAGCTTAGGGGGCGTTAGATTATACTCGATTAAATGCAACTATGTAGCCAGCGTACCGAGTTGGCAGGCTTCTGGCATAGCGTTCGCACTACCTAGTCAAAAGGATTTGTCATGAAAAAAAGATTATTAATTGTAGCTATGCTAGTTTTTACTGGAATAACCTTGCCATCTGTGGTTTGTGCCGACGATCATGGTGACCATCATAAAGAAAAGAAGCATTGGAAGGAGTCGAAAAATCCACACGGTGGGGATTATCGCCACAATGAGGGATACAACCACGATCGAGGGAATAGGGGATATAGGCATGGTCGAAATGATGAGGTGTATGAGGTACGTCGTCCTAGAGAAGAGAGGCGCTACCATCCACATTGGTGTCCTCGACATGAGATTGAGCGCCGATGGGTTTACTTTCCCCGTTATAACATGTACTGGGATAACTACCGCGAGGTTTATGTGTACAATACCAATGGACGCTGGGAGTCATATCAAGAGCCACCAAGAGTTGCCGTAAATGTAAATCTTGCTCAAGAGAAGTTCGTTGAACTTGGTCTCGAATTTGATTCACGAAGCGATGCCTTCTCGCTAAATGTTCGACATCGAATTGTTTTTAAATAGTTAGTAGTAAAAAGGCGAGGATCACATTGATCCTCGCCTTTTTTTATTCTGATATAATGTACTCCGATTTTAAAATTCCTTTCAGCTTGCTAAATGGAATGGTGTAGGTGGTAACGCCATCGGCATAGCAGGCAATTTCGTAGTAGTCGTATGAAATTAGCAACCCTTTTGTAGTCAGGGCAAAGGTTGAGGGAAGCGGTAGGTCGTCACCCGAAATGAATAGGCCCGATGCTTCGAGCAGGTACTGCTCCTCTAAATTTCTAAGCGCCTTTAGCTGTTTTATGTTGATTGATTTCAAGGCATTCAGCTTGCCGGTAGCTAAAATATCGTCGAATTTAAGATGCTTTCCGTTGGTGGTATTAAAGCTCGCGTAGGTTACAGATGGGTTGCCATGTGCTCCTCCTGTGTATTCGAAATGCATTCGTCTAAGCGAGATAAAAGTTGGCTGGTTGGCAATTACTGTAATGCTATCCATGTTCTCCCAACCCTGCATGGTTGCCCCCTCTTCTCCTGCTGTTTGTTTGATACTTTCACTAACAAATGCCTTGGTGGCTTCCTCTGCTGTTTGGTGGCTGCTAAAGGAGGTTTGCCTTATAAATGTATTAATGCTGTCGGCCAGTATGGCATGCTGTTTTTTATCGAATTCGGGATAGGTTATCGACGATCGGAAAAGAAGGGTGGAATCCTTAATCTCTTTGTTATCCTGTATGGAATGGGCGGTTTTATATTTATATTGAATGGTGTCGGCGATGCTGATTGCGTTACCGCTACTTACATTTGTGCATGAAATAAGGTTTAAAAGTAAGGTATAGCTAGTCGCTATCGAAACAAATAGTCGCATATTGTAGTTTTAGTGTATCAAATATAGTGAGCAAATTGGCAGGGTGAAAACGTTTCTGCTTTTTTCTACCTATATTAACCTTTAATATTAAATTCGAGAAAAAAAGTTACCATGAAATATTTTGGAGCACATGTTAGCGCATCGGGTGGGGTGGAAAACGCACCTGTGAATGCACACATTATTGGGGCAAAAGCATTTGCTCTGTTTACAAAAAATCAGCGCCAGTGGAAATCGGCACCATTGACAGCAGCTTCTATTAGTGCATTTAGGGCAAATTGCGAGAAGTTTGGCTTTGCCCCTTCGCAAATATTGCCTCACGACAGCTACCTGATAAACCTTGGACATCCCGAACAGGAGGGGTTAGCTAAGTCGCGCGAAGCGTTTATCGACGAAATGATGCGTTGCGAGCAGCTCGGTCTCGACAGGCTGAACTTTCACCCAGGTAGTCATCTTAGCAAGATAGATGAGGAGGCGTGCCTACGAACCATTGCCGAATCGATAAACATAGCGCTCGACAAAACCAAGGGGGTTATTGCTGTAATCGAAAATACCGCAGGACAGGGTACAAACCTTGGGTTTAAGTTCGAGCAGCTGGGATACATCATCGATCATGTTGAGGATAAAAGCCGTGTTGGCGTTTGCATCGATACCTGTCATGCCTATTCGGCTGGATACGATTTGGTCACACAGGAGGCTTTCGATAAAACGTTTGCCGATTTCGACGCAGCTGTTGGCTTTAGCTACCTAAAAGGAATGCACCTCAACGATACCAAAAAGCCGTTGGGTAGTAAGGTCGATAGGCACGAAAGTCTTGGAGAAGGATTTCTGGGTACAGGTACGTTTACTTTTATCGCAAAGGATACCCGTTTCGATGGAATTCCATTAATTCTCGAAACGCCTAATGTGGAGCTTTGGCCTCAGGAAATTGCGCTACTTTACAGCTTTGTTTAGGCGATGAGGGGTGTAATTTTAATTAATACGGGTAGTCCTGCGTCACCTTCTCCAAAGGAGGTGGGACGTTATCTTTCCCAGTTTTTAATGGATGAGCGGGTGATTGATATTCCGCTCATTCCTCGCTTTATGCTGGTTCGTGGAATTATCGTTCCCTTTCGAAAGTACAAGTCGGCCAAATCGTATGGTGCTATTTGGACTAACGAGGGTTCTCCGTTGCAGGTAAACTCTGTAAAGTTGGCGTTGAAAGTTGAGCAGATATCGGGTATGGTAACCGAAGTTGCCATGCGCTTTGGTTCATCAACAGTCGAAAGTGCGCTGGCTAGGTTAAAGTCACGGGTCGACAATCTTTCGGAGGTGGTGGTGATACCTATGTTCCCTCACTATGCTATGTCGTCGTACGAAAGTGCTGCGCTATTTGCGCAGCACGAGCTACAACGGCTAGATGGGCATCTGTCCATTCGTGTGGTTAAACCGTTCTATAACCATAGCAGCTACATCAGTTCGCTGGTAAGCTTGTTTGGAAAGGTAGATGTTTCGCAGTACGATTGGTTGCAGTTTACCTATCACAGCATTCCTATCCGTCAGCTACAAAAGTCGCTAAATATGGTTCCGTCGAGTTGCTCTACCGAAGTGAACTACCAGTATCAGGTGGAGCAAACCTCGATGCTGGTTGCCGAGAGGTTGGGAATGGCTTCTCGCTACAGTGTTTCTTACCAATCGTCGATGGGCGAAAAATGGTTAAAACCATCAACCGACGATGTGCTGGCGAATTTCCCTTCAAAAGGGATTAAACGGGTATTGGTAATTAGTCCTGCCTTTGTTGCCGACAACCTCGAAACGCTAAAGGATATCGATGTTGAGGTGCGTGAAATTTTTATGGTTGCGGGTGGCGAAGTTTTTACCTACATCCCCTGCTTAAACGATAACGACGATTGGGCAAGGGCTGTTGTGGAAATAATAGGGGGCAGTATAAGCGTTGTATAAGCAGCCACCTGTGTGGTGGCGTTGATAGTTAGAGTAGTAGTAAGTCTGTTCTTAAATGGTGTATAAATCGGGCATGAACCAACACCTGCATGCTAGTTTTTTCTACTTTTCCATAAAAAAATAATGAACGACCATTCGCAACATAGTAATCACCACCATCACGGACACCATCATGTTGACGGCGGGTTGAAAACGGCCTTTTTTTTAAATGCCGGCTTTGCCATTGTTGAGTTTTTTGGTGGAATTTTCACCAACTCTACTGCAATCCTTTCCGATGCCATACACGATTTAGGCGATGCTGCCGCAATAGGTACCGCTATTTACTTCGAAAAAATATCCAAGAAACAGCGCGATACAAAGTATACCTACGGCTACAAAAGGTTTTCGCCATTGGCAGCGCTCATAAATACGCTAATACTACTTGTTGGTTCAACGGTGGTGCTTTTTCAGGTTATTCCACGACTATTCGATCCGCAGCCACTTCATACTTCTGGGATGATTCTTCTGGCGCTGCTTGGACTGCTGTTTAATGGCATTGCCGTGCTAAGGTTAAAGAAGTCGTCGTCGAGCCTTTCGCATCGTACTGTTATGCTGCACCTTTTAGAGGATGTGCTTGGATGGGTGGCGGTTCTTTTGGGTAGTATAGTTATAAAGTTTACAGGTTGGACTATCATCGACCCCATCCTGTCGTTAGGCATAACGGCTTTTATTCTATACAATGTTTTTAAAAACCTAAAGGCGATCTTTCATATTTTCATGCAGTCGGCTCCTGCTGGTGTGGTCGAGTCCGAAATCCGTGAAATGCTTATTGCATTACCCCAGGTAATCGATGTGCACGATATTCACCTATGGTCGATGGATGATAGCTACCATGTGGCAACCCTGCATGTCGTGGTTCCGGATGGCTATACTAATGTCGAGCAGGCAAGCTTAAAGCAGTCTATTGTCGAACTGATGGCTAAGCTGGATGTGAATCATGTAACCATGGAGGTTGAGTTCGAATCGGAGAATTGTACAAAGTGCGACTAGATAATTTCTCGATTCCATTTTGTCTGTTAACATGGCTACTTGCCTTGGCAGGATTATCGGTAACCGTTGGGTCGTAACACTTGTCAAGCAGTAGCTGCTCAATCGCAATTTTCGTTCTACGGTTAGCGTGTTGCTCGATCAGGTTTTTCATGTCTGCATCGTTAATCAAACAACGGTTGAAGCACGCGTGCTGGATAAACCATTGCCGAATAAATTGGGATAATAACGTTTTGTGCAATACGCCCAATTTTGACCAATAGTATGGGTGGAAAAGCGCTTTTTAAGGGGCTGAAATCTCTCGAAGGACTGATTTTTTGTAAAAGCAACAGCATAAATACCAGTTCTAACTGCTTGGTATAGATAGGTATTTCTATTTTTAATTAAAATAGAAATAATATAGGGGTAAAGATTTCATTACGTAAGAAAAAATACATAAATTGGAAGGCAGTTAAGAATCCTTATTCCCAAACTAAACAATCAGGGTTATGAGAACTATCACATTTAACGAACTTCGAAAAATTAAAGACAGTCTTCCTGAAGGAAGCATTCATCGCATCGCAGAGTCATTGCAGCTTACCGAAGAAACAGTTCGCAACTACTTTGGCGGTGCTAATTACAAGTTCGGACAGACTGTTGGAATTCATCTGGAAAAGGGGCCTAGTGGCGGCGTAGTAGAACTCGACGACACGACAATATTAGACATGGCGATTAGCATGTTAAAG
>CAXYUU010000236.1:0-5611 GCA_964292015.1 uncultured Acetobacteroides sp. | reverse complement strand
TCGAATATTATGCTGCAAAGAAATTCAAGAACAAAAATGAAGGCAGGATTCGTTATCTGGAAAATATGATTAAAACCGCAGAAGTGATTTCGGATTGTTCAAAAGCTGATGAAGTAGGTATTAACAACGAAGTGAAATTATATATTATGGATGATGATGAAGTTGAGACCTATCGTTTGATAACGACGATTAGAGGTAATTCTATGGAAGGGTTAATTTCTATTGATTCGCCAATTGGAAGAGCCATTTTAGGTAAAAGGATTGGAGATAAAGTCATGATTAGGGTGAGTGATGTCTATTCCTATCAAGTTGAGATAATGTCTATTAATAAAAAAATTAGTGATCTAGATGACAAAATAAGAGAATTTTAGTAAAGGTTAAACAGATGCAAGAAAAAGGTAAAGTTATTTTTTTAAATGGCCCATCAAGTGCTGGAAAATCTACATTGGCAAAAAAAATTCAGGGCGTTATGCCAGATGTTTTTTTTCTTATGGCAATTGATCAATATCAGATAGGAATTGTTCCGCCTCAACATATTTTTCCGGATTTGGATGTTCATGAGCAATCCAAAGAAATGTTTTATCAGGCTGTGGAACTGCATTTAAATACAGGGTGCAATCTTTTGATTGATGATGTTATAGATTCAGTGGAGTATTATCAATATGTGGTGGAACGTCTAAAGGGAAGCAATGTATTTTGGGTTCGTTTAATGTGTTCGCTTGAAACGTTACTATATCGGGAAGAAAGAAGTTGTCCCGCTCGTACTGACTTGCCGATAGGGGCATGGTTTGCTTTAACATATTCACAAAATCATCAGAAGTAAGCTTCGGCACGTCGAAGGGGAGGTTGATTATTTTATCGATATAGTTAAACGAATCATTTTCTTCATCCTTTTTTGGGCCCTTAATCTTCTGGCATATTTGCGCATCTACATACTCATGGTTAAAGGCTAAAAGATAGATTGTATTGGGTAGGTTTCCCGAACGGCGGGCTAGCTTTAGTACGGCTAAAATTTCGTCGCCATCCATGCGGTCGATGTCGTCGATAATTACCAGTAGCTTATGGTTGCGACTCTTTATGTAGTCGCAAATTTCCCTAAACTGGCTTTCAAGACTTGGCTCGGCCACTATGTAGCCGAGCGCATCTCCAACATCTTTTTTAACCGCCTTAGAGAGGGCGATGCCATACTTTACCAGCGTGCGCCTCATCATATAGCTGCCAAGGCTTGCGGCAATAGTTCTAAAAAAGTCGACGGTAAGGTTGGCGGGCTGATGGCTCAACCAGGGGTTGAACTCCACAATATGAATATCGTCGTTCATATCCTGCTTCACCAGCTCTATTAATGTAGATTTTCCCGAACCCCATTCGCCGTTAATGCCAATGATGTAGCTTTCGTCGGCAACCAGCTTGTCTGAATTGTAGTAAACCCGTCGAATAATTTTTGCCAACCCATCTGCTGATTTCCTAAATTGATTGTCTGGATCTGAATCTCCCTTTATGGTATCAACACCTGACATTACCGTATCTGGGAGCAATTTTGTTTCCTCGATATATTGATCACTGGTAATATTCTTTTTTGTTGATTTAGATAATGATTTTATCCAGCAGCATATAGATTTGTTGGCAATAAAAAGAATGGCTAGAGTAAGGAAGTAGCCATCTTTTATTTCTGCTTGAGGGTATTTAAAGTAAGGCAAATATTGCAAACCTCGCCACGATAGGACTAGCAGAAGTACTACACTGGCATACTCCACGTATAGACTGTACTTTCTAATTTTTTGCAGCCACTTATACCGGTTGCTCTTTTTGTCGTTATCCACAACCAGCATAATCCCGATAAAGTAAAGGCAGGCAAACCATCCCACCAAGACCCAGAACATGACAATGCCACCATTCATATAATCGGTAGCATAGGTGTATAGGAAGCTATCGATAAAGGTGTGTAGAATACTATATAAAGTTACTGCTAGAAGAAGAGGCAGCGTGTGATGTTTTAAAAAATATCCAACGAATTGGATGTTGATACATTTTAATATTTTTCCCATTTCCCTAATGTTATACGTTTCCCCAAATGTAGTAGAAATCCCGCGACTGCCAAGTCTACCCTCGTTGCTTAGCCTCCCTTCCATCTCTAATTCCTTCTCGTCAATCCCCTCGTTAGGCGAAGGATCCAGCCTTCGTCAATTCTATCATTGCAGGCTATAGCCTTGCAGAATAGAGTCGGCTGAGGCACAGCCTCAGCCGAACGGGGGAACTATTTTAATTTCGAATATTTTTGTTCGGATATTGGTACAAATGTGTCAGAATCTGAAATGCACCTAGTGAGAAATGCACCAAAAGATTTTTTTGGGGTATTTCTTCGGTAGTATATGCGACAAAGAGATCAAAATGTGCCATTTGCACGCTAAGAAATGGTACAGTAGTTCATAATGTGGGATACATGAGGCAGAAAATGGGACAACAGCTCTTGGTTGTACCACTTAATGGGTGAGAAATGGTATAAAAGCTCTCGTTTCAACCATTTATCAGGTGATAAATGGTACAGTAGTGCAATTTTTGGTTTTCGAGTAAACGGTAATCTGGTATATACGATAGGAAGGCCCTAGCACCCTATCTTTACATTTCGCTTTTTCCCTGCTTCAGGCTGTACTGGTTGGTGGACTTGGCTGTAAAAACGGAGCGAGATGCTCGGCTTGACGTGGGGGATTTCTACTCGCTAATGTCAAAAATATCTTGTCTTACTTTTTCTATCTCACGTCTCATATCTCCAATCTATTTTCAGTGCCCAATAAAATAGCCGTAGCACCCACGCGCCACGGCAATCCTCTAAAGTCCCACGTATGCTGGTAGCTGCACTATTCAACCTCGCCCAGGATGGCCACGTAGTTTTTGCCGTACTTTTTGGCGCACTTGGGACAGGTGGTGTACCACATCAGCAGCCTTTTGGGGGCATACCCCTTAGTCTTGGCGGTGGTTTCGAAGTCGGCGCACCACTTGCCGGTATCCTTAAAGGGGCCTTCGTACACCTTGCAGTAGTACTTCCCGCTTAGGGTGGTGTTTTCCGAGTTGGGTATTTCCCGATCGGTTTCGAGGTAGATATCCATATTCCATTTCGAGGTGTGATCCGACAGGCAGATGCTATCGGGCATTTGCGCTCCTGCGGCATTAGCCTTTTCTACAAGCCTTGTCATCACCTTTCCAAAGTTGAGCGGCATGTAGAATAGGGTGCAAACGTGGTCTTTTACAAAACGCTTACCTGTCCATTCGAGAATTCTGTCGTCCCACTTTGTTGGATCGAACTCGGGGCAACAAATCGCATCGGTATTGGCTTGAGCTGTCATGGTAATTCTGTTTTTATGGTTACTAATGCGGTATATATACGTATGGTGCGCTGGATGGTTATGTGTGCTGGCGGGTTCGTGCGGTGTAGGCTATGATTACTTTTGGTTGATTTTTATGATTCAGAACCACCCCGCCCTACGGGCACCCCTCCTTACCAAGGAGGGGAATAGCTCCGAATAAGCTTAGTGACTAGATGAAAAATCATACAACTTTTGAATAGCTGAATTTGAGAGTGAAAGACAAAGTACAATCAGCGCGATTCCCCTCCTTTTCAAGGAGGGGTGCCCGCAGGGCGGGGTGGTTTTTCCTGCAAACAAGGCAAATGAATCGATCTTGTTCATCTCTATTTTTAACGCGAAAACCCTGGCCATACTCCTTACCATCTCGTCAAAATGCAAAAGCCGCAGCACCCACGCGCCACAACTTTCTACTATCTATTGTCTAAAATCTCACATCTCATATCTAATGTCTCACATCTATTTTCAGCGCTAAATGCAAAAGCCGCAGCACCCACGTGCCCCGGCTTTCTACTATCTATTGTCTAAAATCTCACATCTCAAATCTCACTTCTCACTTCTCCCCCTATAAAGTATCCTCGCCGTCCGTCGGCTTTTCTGGGTCAGAATCACCTCCACGTTGGCCGAGTAGTGCTCGATAATTTGCTCGTTGTAGTTTTGGATGGTAAGCAGGTTGAGCCCCTCGTTGTACTTTACCCGAAAGTCGTTCATAAACTCGTCGATGGCGTCGGGGAGGTTTTGGTTGTTGCCGTCTACGCAAATGGTCATGCTGATGGCCGAGTTCTGTACCAGGTTGGCCTTTAGTCGGTACTTCTGCATGATGGTAAACACCTTAATCCAGCTATCCTCGAGGGCAAACGAGTAGTCTTTTGGCTCCACCGAAATAAGCGCCTGCTGCTGCTTGAGGATGTACACCGGAATGGCATCGACGTTGGCGCTGCTGGCGGCCACCTCGGTTCCGGGGGCGGTAGGGTCGACAAACGACCGTACGTATAGGGGGATGCTGCGGTTTTGCAGCGGTTTTATTGTTTTGGGATGGATGATCTGCGCACCGTAAAATGCCAGCTCGATGGCCTGCTTGTACGATACCGCAGGCAGGTGGATGGTATCGGCAAAGATACGTGGGTCGGCGTTGAGCACCCCGGGCACATCCTTCCATATGGTGACGCTCTCGCCATCGAGCAGGTTGGCGATAATGGCGGCCGAGTAGTCGGATCCCTCGCGCCCCAGCGTGGTGGTGTAGCCCTTATGGTTCGATCCGATAAACCCTTGGGTTAGGTAGATGCGGTGGCTATCGAAGTTGATGGTGTTGCGAAACAGCTCGCCCGAAGTTTGAAAGTTGACGTTGGCATCGCGGTACGTGCTGTCGGTTTTGAGGATGGTGCGCACGTCGATCCACTGGGCATCGAGGTTTTGCGAGGCCAGGTAGGCCGCCACAATTTTGGTGGAGATAAGCTCGCCCACCGGCACCACCTGGTCGTAGCAGAAGTCGTAGCTGCGCTTGGTGTTTACCGACAGGAAGTAGCGTAGCCCTTCGAGAATGGCCTCGAGCTCGAAAAGCGGCTGCTCGGGATTGGGGAATAGCTCGCGAATGATCGCATCGTGGAAATTTTTCAGGGCGAGCAGCTCGGCCTGTAGCACCTCGGGCTGGTTGTCGAGGTAGGCGGCCAGCACCTTCTCCATGGCGTTGGTGGTTTTGGCCATTGCCGACACCACCACCACCAGCCGATCGTCCGAGCTGGCGATTATTTGGCAAACGTTTCGAACTCCGCTGGCATCCTTTACCGACGCCCCTCCAAACTTGTAAACTTTCATTAGGCTATCATTAAAAACAGCGTGCAAGATAGCGGTAATTTGGCGAAGCGGAAAAGGTTGGCGGCTTTTTGGGGCGAATTGTGGGAGCCATCCTTTCGGATGCGCAGTAGGACGGTTGGGGAGGTGCAGTTTTGAGGTATCCCAACCTCAGGGTTTTCAGGTGAAAATATTTGCGTCTTAATCGTCACATGGAGCTAACTCCCGTTGGTCGTTGACCTTCGGTTCGCATGACAGATTTTCATCTATTTTGGTGAATCTCCGTATTCATGCTCGTTTCGCTTTTTTAAATATAAGGAGTAGCCCTAAAGGAATCAGCGCGTCGTAGCACAAAGCGTATCCCCCGGTGGGGGGGGGAGGGGGGGGGAAACGGGTGTTAAAGGGGGGAATGTGGGGGGTGCGGAGAGGGGTTTGGGGGAAAAACCAGGGCTGCAACTGTC
>CAXYUU010000235.1:0-5616 GCA_964292015.1 uncultured Acetobacteroides sp. | reverse complement strand
GCATAACATGGCGTACACTTTCTTCAGCGAATTAGAGACTTACCAGCTAGCATTGCTTACATTTTTAGCAATCCCATTTCTTATACAGCTGGTATACTATATTTTCATTTACGGTAAAGTTGGCAGGTTGAAGCAGGTTGTAATCGACAGCTCACGCACACAGTGGCCACCCCTATCGGTAGTTATATGCGCCCGAAACGAAGAGGAGAATCTGCAAAAGAACATACCTCTTATTGCGGAGCAAGACTACCCCAACTTCGAAATTGTAGTAGTAGACGACTGCTCAGAAGATGACACCCATCTTATTCTAAAATCCTTAAAGCTGAAATATCCTCACCTTCGCCAAACATTTATAAAGAAGGATGAGAAATTCTGGCACAGCAAAAAGCTCGCCGTTACAGTTGGAATTAAGTCGGCGAGTAATGAGCTTGTTGTTTTTACCGATGCTGATTGCGCTCCAAAAACAAGCCAGTGGCTTAAGCAAATTGCGAATGCCTATAAACCAGAGACAGATGTTGTGCTCGGATATTGCGGTTACGAGCACAAGGGCGGTTTTCTGAACAAAATAATTCGGTGCGACGCATTTTTCATTGGACTTAACTACCTAGGCCTTGCCATGAGTAAAGCACCATACATGGGTATAGGTCGTAACCTATCGTACAAAAAGAGCATTTTCTTTAAAAATCGCGGATTTGCCAGCCATCACACGTTGGTTTCTGGCGATGACGATCTCTTTATCAACGAAGTGTCTACCAGTAAAAATACCCGAGTGTGCATTTCAAAGTCGTCATTACTCACCACCGAACCAAGATCAACATGGAATTCGTGGGTTCAACAAAAAACACGACATGTATCCACATTTAAATACTACAGATTAGGGTCGAAGATTAACCTTTCGCTCGAAATGGCCAGCAGGATTGCATTTTTAAGCACAGCAGCAGCCTTAATTGTACTACTACCATCCCCCTACATTGCACTTGGTTTTATTTTCATACGGTTCATTGCTGTAGCCATATGCTTTTAAAAGGGCATAAATAAGCTTCAAGAAAAAGGTCTTTGGTTTACAATGATTCTGTTTGATATTGTATCACCCATTTTGTATCTTGTCCTCTACCTGAAGCAAAAATTTACACCTAAGAGGCAACAATGGAGCTAGATAATTTATCGGAAAAAGCTAAGTACGACTACAAGTTAGTACAGCTAGCTCTACTAGGCGATCAAAAGGCGTACGCTGCCTTAATGGATCGGTATAAAGACGCGCTATTCTTCCTTTTACTAAAAATGGTAAACAACAAGATAGACGCCGAGGATCTTACCATTGAAGCTTTTGGGAAGGCATTTCGCAACATCCATCTGTACACCCCTAATTTTGCCTTTAGCACTTGGCTATTTAAGATTGCGACCAACAACTGTATCGACTTTATTCGAAAGAATAAGGCCAACGTGGTATCCATCGACCAGCAAAACGATAACGATGAGTCGTTCTCGCCCCATGTAGATATCGCGGCCACTACGCCCGACCCCGAAGAGTCGATGATCAAGGAGCAGAATGCCGAGCTAATTCAGGATTTAGTAGCGAAATTAAAACCACGATATCGCCGACTACTCGAGCTGCGCTACTTTAAGGAGTACTCCTACGAAGAGATCGCAGAGGAACTCGAACTTCCGATAGGAACTGTAAAAGCCCAGCTGTTTAGGGCAAAAGAGCTCCTGTCTACCTATATGAAAAACAACAAAGACAATCCCCTTTAATGGAAATTATTGAAAAATACTTCCCAAATTTAACCAACGAACAGAAGCGACAATTTGGGATGCTGCAGGAACTATACACCGAATGGAACGAAAAGATAAATGTTGTATCCCGAAAGGACATCGAAAATATCTACCTAAAGCACATTCTCCACTCGCTTGCCATTGCAAAAGTTATCACCTTTAAAGATGGAACTAAAATTTTAGATGTTGGAACAGGGGGCGGATTTCCAGGCATCCCTTTAGCAATACTATTTCCTAAAGTTAGCTTTACGCTTGTCGATTCTATCGGCAAAAAAATCACCGTCGTACAAAACGTAGCCGAAAGTATTGGCCTAACAAATCTAAGGGCCATGCAAATTAGAGCAGAACAACTTCCCGAAAACTACGATTTCGTAGTAAGTCGTGCGGTGACCGACATCAAAACCTTTTGCTCATGGGTATGGAAAAAAATCACCCCCAGAGGCATTAACGTACTGCCTAACGGCATATTATACCTTAAAGGAGGCGATATAACCGAAGAGCTCAGCACGGTGCCATACCACAAGGTAGTATACGAAATCCCAAACTTTTTCGAGGACGAATTCTTTGAAACAAAGAAGGTTGTATACCTGCAACGCTAACGAATAAGTAAAAATCGTTATTTATTGGCAATATTTTAGGCAAACATTATTTGAGAGAAGAAAAAAAAGCCTATTTTTGCAGTTCGAAAAAAAGGAGTAACAAGTTAATAATATAGTTTAAAGCGTCTCCCAATGAAAAGGACATATCAACCATCGAAGAGGAAGAGAAGAAACAAACACGGCTTTAGAGAAAGAATGTCTACTGCTAATGGCCGCAGAGTAATTGCTTCTAGAAGATCTAAAGGCAGAAAGAAACTTACTGTATCTGACGAATCAAGAGGCAAGTACTAGTATTTGCTATCAAGATATTAAAAAGGCTGTCCCTATTGGAACAGCCTTTTTAATTTTCTAGAGGTTCATTTTTTGCAGAGCCATCGAATACAACTCTTTTACCATTAAAAAATTGGAGGTGGAGACATTCAGCGAATGCTCATTCCGCCCCATTAGCTTTTCTATAAACGAGCGAACAAAAGGCTCTTGAGTATTACCAATATCCTTATAGTTATCTACAATCTCCCTGTCGGTATCTTTCATTTTAAATGTCGAAGTCAAGCAATCGAGTTCTACCACATTGGCTTGCGAGAAAATCTTTACCAGGTGAGTTTTACAAAAGCCTAGATTCGAGAACCAGGTATCAACAGGAATGCTCTTAGCCGACTCTGTTTTCCCGTAAAAGATAATACCATCCCCATTTACCGAGGGTAGCGCATTTACCTTGACTCTACGTATGTCGCCATCAGAGAAAAAAGCATTCCAGTAAAGTGACTTATACAGATCGCCGAAACAAACAGGCTTCACACAATCCTCCTCATGCATCACCCGAACATAAAAAGGTTCGCTGGCATACCGCTTAATAAAGTCGAATACAAATGGATTAAGAGCAGGGCCTGCAACCATCAGCTCAACATTAGCCTCCTCACAAATAATCAGCAACTCCTGATTTACCACTTCGGCAGCCTGTTCGGGATTAAGCAGCAGCAGGCTTTTAAACTGCTTTAATATTTTGGCTATTGATGCCGACGATTCAAACTCGTTATCGACAACAAGTCCATCGAGAGTTTCGGATGAAACATCATCAATGCTCTTTAAAAGCTTAACACTAAACCCCAACTCCTTTGAAAGGCTATCCATCAACTCGTAAAGGTTAGGGTGAGAGTCTTCAAAAAGTCCAATAAGCATGGCTTTACCTGTTTTATTACAAACTTAACAGAAAAGAAGAAGCACAACTACCATTTTACCATAAAGTTATAAACAGTCGACTAAACACGCGCCTTCGCGGTTGCGAAACCAACACCATTAGGTATATTTGCACAAATAGCCACACGATGGAAATTGCGAATTTCGAAGACAGCTACAGACATAAAGGACTAAGACGCAAGTTAATCGAAGAACTTCGACGAAAAGGAATAAGAGACGAACGCGTACTAACCGCCTTCGACAACGTTCCAAGACACCTCTTTATGGATAGTAGCTTTGTAGAGTTTGCCTACCAAGACAAAGCATTCCCTATTGCTGCTAGTCAAACCATCTCACAACCCTACACCGTAGCATTTATGACGGAGATCCTCAACATCAAGCCACTCGAAAAGGTATTTGAAGTTGGAACAGGCTCTGGATACCAAGCCGCCATCCTTTCGGAAATGGGCGCCAAGGTGTACACCATCGAACGCCAAAAGGAACTATTTCAAAGCTGCCAACATCTACTTAAAACTCTTGGATACAATCCTCTCTACTTTTTTGGAGATGGATACCTTGGCAAGCCAACCTACGCACCATACGATAAGATAATTGTAACAGCTGGGGCTCCCGAAATTCCAAAAGATCTTGTAGAACAGCTTGCAATAGGAGGCAGAATGGTAATACCCATTGGTTCAACAACCTCACAGGTAATGACTACCGTAGACAAAGTATCGGCAACACAAGTAGACATCCGCGAACATGGGAACTTTATCTTCGTACCCATGCTGAAAGGAACCAACAATCAATAATTCACAAAATCAGCTATGATAAAAGTAAAAACATTCATCTGCAACCCTTTTCAGGAGAACACCTATATCCTTTACGACGAAACCGGCGAGTGTGTTATTGTTGATGCGGGCTGCTACGAACCCCAGGAGCAGGAAACGATAGATAGCTTTATTGCAGGTAACAACCTAAAACCGGTGAAGCTGCTAAACACCCACGGTCATATCGACCATATTGCTGGCATCGAATACCTCAGCAAGAAGTATGCGATTGAGCTTTACATCCATGCCGATGATGTTGATAACATCAACCGCTCTGCAACCATGGGCGCAGCGTGGGGTTTCAACATTCAGGTACCCACCTGCAAGGTGAACTTTGTAGAGGCAGACGACATTGTAACCTTTGGTAATTCGACATTAAAGGTCATTGCACTTCCTGGTCATACCAAAGGAGGAGTAGGCTACTACAACGACGAACAGAAGATAATCCTACTTGGCGATACCCTTTTTAGAGGGAGCATCGGAAGAACCGACCTACCTGGGGGCGATTACGAGGTTATTATCCGCAGCATCATTAAAAACTTACTCCCACTTGGCGATGAGGTTCAATACTATTCGGGACATGGCGAAAGCAGCACGCTAGGCCACGAGCGTCGTTATAACCCTTTTGTAAACGAGCATCCTTTCGAACTTTAGTGTTAAAAGATTACGTCGTCAATTTTTTTCGACAAAAACTAGCTAGAAATTAAAAGTCAATATCTACTTTTAAGCTCCGATTTCGAACTTAACCTAAGTAACACAAAATAATGGCAAACGATAAATTTGTCGAAAGACATAACGGTCCACGTCAGCACGAAATCGCCGAAATGCTTCAGGTTATCGGCGCATCATCAATCGACGAGCTAATTAACCAAGTAGTACCTGCAAACATCAGGCTAAAAGAACCACTAAACCTTGAAAAAGGAATTAGCGAGTACGAGTTTGCCCAAAAGATCAGGGAAATTGGTTCAAAAAACAAGCTTTACCGCAACTTTATTGGTATGGGCTACTACCCGACCTACACTCCAGCGGTTATTCAGCGTAACATTTTCGAAAGCCCCAGCTGGTACACCTCGTACACTCCGTACCAAGCCGAGATTTCGCAGGGACGTTTAGAGGCGCTACTTAACTTCCAAACTGCCGTACTTAGCCTTACCGGCATGGAGATCAGCAACTGCTCGCTACTCGACGAGGCAACTGCCGCTGCCGAGGCAATGAGCATGATGTTGGGAGCACGTTCG
>CAXYUU010000234.1:0-5623 GCA_964292015.1 uncultured Acetobacteroides sp. | reverse complement strand
CTTTGGCCTCCCTGCTTAGGAACAAAGCCCGCTTTCCCGACCTTCAGACGGTTACCACCCCCCTCATGCCCTTACGGTGCTTGCACTGTTTTTTTTAATCGACTGTGGCGAAGGAACACAGGCCCAGCTCAGGCGTAACCATTTTAAGATGGTGAGGATTAACCATATCTTCATTTCCCATCTGCATGGCGACCATGTCTTTGGCATCTTCGGACTGCTATCGACCATGAACTTGCTGGGGCGAAAGGAGAGCTTACACATCTACGGACATCGCCTGCTGAAGAGTATCATCGACGACCATCTGACGTATTTTGGACGGGATTTTCGGTATGCCATCGAGTTTCACGAGGTGGCTGTAAAAGCTAAAGAGGTAATTTACGAGAACGATTCGTTGCAGGTGGAGGCGTTTCCGCTTAAGCATCGCATATCGTGCTATGGTTACCTGTTTAGGGAGAAGGAGCCGCATCGGAATATCCACAAGTGGATGATCGAGAAGTATAAAATTTCCTTGGCCGAGGTGGTCAGAATCAGAAATGGTGCCGACCTAACGCTCGACGATGGCGAGGTGATTGCCAATGAGAAGCTAACCTACCTACCCTTCGAACCGCGTTCGTACGCTTTTTGCTCCGATACCGCCTTCTCGAACCGGGTGGCAGAGTACGTAAAAGATGTCGACCTGATTTATCACGAGTCGACTTTTACCGAGGAGCTTAAAAAGATGGCGGCACAAACGGGGCACTCTACCGCAAAGCAGGCGGGCAAAGTTGCCCGACTGGCAAATGCTAAAAAGCTCATAATTGGTCATTTCTCTTCCAGATATAAGGATTATTCGGTATTTTTGCGCGAGGCAAAAGAAGAATTTCCAAATGTCGAGTTGGCAAATGAGGGAGTTACCTTTTCTATTGAATTGAAACGATTTAAGGATTAAGCATCCATACTAATATGCAAGAGAAAATACTTATTCTTGATTTTGGTTCGCAGTACACTCAGCTTATCGCACGTCGCGTGCGCGAACTCAATGTTTACTGCGAAATCCATCCCTTCAACCACTTCCCAACCATCGACTCGTCGGTTAAGGGGGTGATCCTTTCGGGAAGTCCGTTTTCGGTACGCGAAGAAAATGCGCCTGTACCCGATTTGGAAGCCATTAAAGGTCAGGTGCCGCTTTTGGGCGTTTGCTACGGTGCACAGTTTCTGTCGCATGGCTTTGGTGGCGAGGTAAAAGCCTCCAATACCCGCGAGTACGGCCGTGCCAACCTGGCTCATGTCGATGATGAGGATCCTCTTTTCCACGCCATCAGCTCGCAATCGCAGGTGTGGATGTCGCATGGCGATACCATCGATTCGATTCCTGATACCTACACCATTGTGGCCAGTACCCATGATGTAAAGGTGGCCGCCTACCGTATCGAAGGCGAGCAAACTTGGGGTATTCAGTTTCACCCCGAGGTTTACCACAGCACCCAAGGTTCTCAGCTGCTTCAGAATTTCGTAGTTGGTATTTGCGGATGCAGTCAGGATTGGACTCCAGCTTCGTACGTCGAAACTACCGTTAAGGAGCTTCGCGAAAAGCTGGGTAACGATCGTGTTCTGCTTGCCCTTTCGGGTGGGGTAGACTCTACCGTTGCCGGAGTGCTGCTTCAACGCGCAATTGGCGATAACCTTACCTGTATCTTTGTGGATAATGGGCTACTTCGTAAGAATGAGTTCAGCGACGTAATGGAGGGGTACAAGGTTCTTGGCCTTAACGTTATTGGGGTGGATGCCCGTCATAAGTTCTGGAACGACCTTAAGGGGATTACCGATCCAGAGGCAAAACGTAAGGTTATTGGCCGCGACTTCATCGAGGTTTTCGATGTTGAAGCGCATAAAATACAAAATGTAAAGTGGCTGGCTCAAGGCACCATTTACCCCGATGTTATTGAATCGATATCGGTAAATGGCCCATCGGCTACCATTAAATCGCACCACAACGTAGGTGGCCTTCCCGATAAGATGAACCTGAAGGTGGTTGAACCACTTCGTCTGCTCTTTAAGGATGAGGTTCGCAGAGTTGGCCGTCAGCTTAATATCCCTGCTCAGTTCATCGATCGCCATCCTTTCCCAGGTCCAGGTCTTGGAATTCGTATCCTTGGCGAGGTAACCGAGCAGAAGGTTGCGCTACTTCAGGAGGCCGACCATATCTTTATTCAGGGTTTGCGCGATGCCGACCTGTACAAGGATGTATGGCAGGCAGGCGTTATGCTGCTACCCGTACAATCGGTTGGCGTTATGGGCGACGAGCGTACCTACGAGTTTGTGGTTGCCCTTCGTGCGGTAACCTCTACCGATGGTATGACTGCCGACTGGGCACATCTACCCTACGAGTTTCTTGCCAAGATTTCGAACGATATCATCAACAAGGCTCGTGGCATTAACCGCGTGGTGTACGATATCAGCTCCAAACCACCAGCAACTATCGAGTGGGAGTAGGGAACTAGATTTTAGCTGCTAGACATTAGATATTAGAATTGTTCCAATAGTAAAAAGGTCGCCTCGTTTTCGGGGCGACCTTTTTTAGGTATTGCTGATTTCGTTCGACAGAACGGTTGCCTTCTATTTGAACTTGTAAGAAATCCATACAAGTTGCTTTTTCGGACAATTCGCCCTCTGCTTATTTATTTTACGCTCGATAATT
Organism: uncultured Acetobacteroides sp.; assembly: GCA_964292015.1. GTDB lineage: Bacteria > Bacteroidota > Bacteroidia > Bacteroidales > ZOR0009 > Acetobacteroides. The sequence continues at coordinate 2,946 of CAXYUU010000234.1, read as the reverse complement.
CGGTGCTTTACCTATTCTTCATATTTTGTTACCGATGCCATCACAAAATCGATGGGCATATTGGTTGTTTGGGCTATTTCGTCGATAGGTAAACCCTCCTTACTTAATCTGTACGCGAGGTGTTCTATGGATTCACCAATTTCTACGATATGGCTATCGGGGTCGTAAAATCGTACCACTTTTTGTCTCCAGGGTTGCTCCCTAATTTCGTGGACAAGCGGAACGTTATTTTCTTTTAGTAGCCCTACAATCTCGTCTACATTATCGTACTCGAAGTATAGCTCAAAACTATTACCCCCAGTCTTAATCTCCCTGTTGTCGATTAGCTCCTTAAAATGCGACTGCAAATGAATCGCAAAATCGCCATGAAAGGTTACGTTTTCTCCAAAATCATACTTTACCGTTTGCCCCAACAAATTCTCGTAAAAATTGCGCGAACGCTTCATATCCGACACCGCTATTAAGGCACATATATACTTCATACTTCCGTCGGGTTTTATGTTAGTTCTGCTTAATTAAAGTCTTTTGCATTACGGCTACTGAGTGGGGCTACTTTAGTGAGTATGGCGGGCATTAGTATTGTTTTTTGCAGTCTGATTACACTCATTTAGTAGGCTAGATAACTTAGTACTAGTTATATTAGATAGAATCAACTTGTTTACAACGAATTCTTTGTCTTTTTTTATTGTAAGTAAATGAAAATCTTTACAACAGAAACAGGATAATATTTCAATACTAAATACTGATTTACGTTCATAATTATGTACTGAAATTGCTAACCTATATTTATCAATAATATCCTCTAGCTCATAATACGTCAAATTGTTATATGAATTCTTGTTTTTTACCCACAACTTGCAATTTGGGCATAAAATGCCATTTTTGTCAACCATATATAGTGAACCAACAACTGATGAAATAATTACTATGACTGCTTCAATTATCCATGTAATCTGAATATATTCTGATGGTATTGTAATTGTCTCATATGTTATAGTATGCCAGATATGAGTTTTAGATATTTGAATTAAGTAATGAATAAGTGATGAAGGCAGTACGGTTATTGTTTTAAAGTCGGAGTTTATGATAATCCAAAATATCCAGCTAAAGTATATTGACAGTAATCCAAATATAAATCCGCCCAGTATAATTAGTATCCTATTTTTTACAATTCCTAAATTAACTCTTCCACCTACTGCAAAAACGCCAACTAGCAGGCCGAAAATTAGTGGCGACACAATTTTCATTGCACAACCAATGTTGAAAAAGTGATGGCTAAAAAAAGAATTACTGTCAGCTGTATCTACCAATGTATAGTTCAAACTCCAAATAATTGCTGCATGTAATACTGCAATCATTAAACTTCCCATTAATCCATATCGTAGTAGGGAGCTGATCTGTTCAACTGTAATTTTTTTGTTTACTTGATATATCATCTGACTAGTTTTTCTTAGTATGAAGCTCAACGGGTGGCGCTTAATTTAACGTACAATCTAATGAGTCTCTGGGCTAAGCATAGTATCGTCGCTACGCGCTTGGTTTACAGCGGCCTTTGACCGTATCTGGTAAGGCCTGTGGCCTTGGTAACCTGATTGTAGCGAGACGCTACGCTCAGCGTGAGTTTTATGTTGAACTTTATTTATTTTATTGTGGAATAATTTTTATCAATTATTTGTGAATTTATACCTTCTTTTATTATGTTGCTTTCAACGATTCCAATAAGTTTTAGATTTTTATCTACACAATCAGGGGTAATGGCAACATTGTATCCGTGGTAGTCTGTTTTTACACTTGGGTATATAATACCATTTATTTTTTTATCAAATGTCATTAGGACTTGTTCTGAATATATTGAAGAAATAATGTATTCATAATCATTGTTGGTTACTTTTTTTGTAAACTCTTTAGCGATAAAATTATTTATATTAGTACTGATTATTTGTGTTTCTTTGTCGAATTTGCTAATGTATTTTAAATATTCTATGTGCATTTCTTTAGCGATATCACTATTATTAATAGCATCATCAAAATTATATATTGCTAACATTTCAATGTCATTTATTAATTCCCAAATGCCAAATGTTATGCACTCTTTACCATTAACAATGTTTTCATTGTTCAATATTGTACTTGTTTCAAGGGATGCTATAATTCTTGCAGTATCGTTAAAAGAGACATTGTTGTTTATTGCATCTATTGAACCGTAAAACATAGTATTGTTAGGAGTACTAGCTCTTTGATAATTTGTATTTAGATTTTGAGGCTTATATGATAACTGATATTTTTCTCTAAAATACTCACCATAATTATTCAATCTTGCTCTTGTAATTAATTTACCTTTGTCGATTTTTGTTTGTATAGTCGCATAACTGCATATTCCTTTAAGTAGATATTTAACTTCATCAATTGGATATGTGGATAAGTTTATTGATTGTAATTTTTCAATTATATGGTTGGTTTTAGCATGCATAATGTTTTGCTTTTTAATTAGAGTAAATTTCTGTTTAATCTTAACTAGTTGTGCTTGTTTAACTTTATATCGTTAGAACTATGTTTGTAAAATGATATTAGCATATTATATTTCCAACCGCAACCCCCTCTCCGAACTGTTTCCTTTCTCCAATCTGTCTACTTAGGTCTACAACTATAAATATGCCGCTAAAGGTAGATTTTTTTTATGCAACGTTAAACTTTTTAGCTGTCGAAAAGTGTCAGCGGTTTTTCGCTGTAGGGTTGGGCTTTCCGAAGCTTTCGTTAAGTTCCCAGCTGCCCGGAAGTGCTTACCGAAGCTTTCTTTAAGCTCCCCGCTACCCGGAAGTGCTTTCCGAAGCTTTCGTTAAGCTCCCAGCTGCCCGGAAGTGCTTACCGAAGCTTTCTTTAAGCTCCCCGCTACCCGGAAGTGCTTTCCGAAGCTTTCGTTAAGCTCCCAGCTGCCCGGAAGTGCTT
>CAXYUU010000233.1:0-5625 GCA_964292015.1 uncultured Acetobacteroides sp. | reverse complement strand
TCTAAAGTATACCGGTTTTACACAGGCAGATTTGATGGCGAGGCAGTCAGATGTCTTTAAGGATGGGGAAACCTTCTTCGAAGACATCGTGCGATAGCCATACCGACAATACGAATATGCTATTGTGGTATAGGAGCATACATTTTGTATGAGCTGCAATACCAGTATAGTATTTGCATAATTCTCCTGTGTTCCGTTTTCTTTCCACACTCCAAAAGGACAGGAAAAGACCCCTGTACGACTAGTTATAACGTCAACATTCCAAATCGCTCTCTGTGAGGCTAACCGTTCAACGGCATATGCTTCTTCATTCCGATCGCACATTGCTAACGCTTTACCATTCCGCAGAAATAGCGGTCAGGGTTATCGAAATGCTTTTCCATATTCAGCAGGTATGCGATGTCTCCATCGGAAGGGAAAAAGAGACAAAAAAAAACAAGACAAAAAAAATGTACTGTAGTTGAGCTGCCGCGTAGCCCAACCAACTAAAACACTAGATATGAGGTTGAAATTAATTACCACCATTCTGCTTTGTGCATTTGCACTAGCTAGCTTTGGGCAGGGAAGCGTTAAGGGACGAATTAAGGGAATTGCCCCTAACAAGAAGGAGCAGCTACTTGCCTTTTCCAACGTTTTCTGGATTGGCACCACTACTGGTGCCATGTCGGATGCCAACGGATACTTTTCGATCGCTCATCCCAAGGGAGCAACCAAGCTGGTTGCTCGAACCATTGGGTTTAAACCCGACACCCTAACCATTAAGCCCGGCACCGCAGAGGTCGAGTTTGTGCTCATATCCGAGAGTATTCGACTAGGCGAGGTGGTAGTTTCCGGAAAGCAGCGTGGAAGCACCCTGCTGGCACTCACCTCGCTAAAAACCGAGGTGATAACCGCATCGGGCCTCTGCAAAATGGCCTGCTGCAACCTTGCCGAGAGCTTCGAAAACACCGCCAGCGTTAGCGTAGGCTTTAGTGATGCCGTTTCGGGTGCGCGACAAATACGAATGCTCGGCCTGGCCGGAACCTACACCCAGATGCTCGACGAGAACCGTCCGGTAATGCGCGGCATTGCTGCACCATACGGGTTAACCTACACCCCAGGCCAGTGGCTCGAGAGTATTCAGGTGTCGAAAGGACCTGGAACCGTGGTAAACGGCTACGAATCGATTACCGGACAAATAAACGTCGAGCACCGCAAGCCCACCGCCCAGCAGCCGCTATTTGTAAACCTCTTTGCCGATAGCGATCAGCGTACCGAGGCCAACATTACCTCGGCGCTACAGCTTAACGAGCGGGTGAGCACCATCACCCTGGTGCATGCCTCTACCGATCCCATGAAAAAGGATCACAATAAAGATGGCTTTATGGATATGCCAACGGCCAAACAGGTAAATGTGGCTAACCGTTGGCTCTACATCACTCCTGGCGAGATGCAGGTACGGGCGGGTGTTAAGCTGCTTGCCGAAGAGCGTATTGGAGGCCAGATGGCAAACGCCAGTGTGACCAATAATTTTGGGAGGGGACTCTACCGATCGAGCATTAACAACAAACAGGTAAACGCCTACCTTAAGGTGGGCATGCCTGTTGGTGATCGCCACGACCACGCCCAGGAGGCCGCTGCCGAGCACGAGCACAGCAGCGAGTGTAACCATGTAGAAGAGGCTACATCCGAGCATCAGCACGGCAGCGAGTGCAATCACGAAGCCGAAGCGGCTACTACCGAGCACGAGCATGGCAGTGAATGCAACCACAAGGAGGAGGCCGCTGTCCAAAACAACCATAAAGGATGCAGCGAGGTGGAAAAGAGTATCGCCTTTGTTACCGACTATACCTACCATACCCAGGATTCCAACTTTGGACTAAAGGGGTATAACGCCAACATGCATTCTGCCTTTGTAAACCTCCTATTTCAGGGCGGATTTAACGAAAACAACCGCTACACAATTGGCACCAGCTTTCGTCTCGACAAGTATAACGAGCTGCTCACCGATCGTTTCCTTGATCCTGCCGCTCCGGCCACTATCCCAGGCAGCATTATCCAAAACGCGGTAAACCTCAATCGTCAGGAGCGCACCGCAGGCATGTTTGGGGAGTACACCCTGTCCAAGGGCGAAGCACTAGCCTTCATACTTGGCGCACGTGCCGACCATAACAGTATCTACGGATGGATGTTTACCCCTCGCGCCAACGTTAAGTGGGATATCACCGACAAGCTCACCTTTAGAGCCTCGGGGGGCCGCGGATACCGATCGCCGAACCCCGTTTCCGACAACATGGGGATGCTGGCTACCGGTCGCCAAATTGTCATCGACCAAAACCTGAAGATGGAGGATGCCTGGACCTACGGTGCTAGCGTGGTGAAGTACTTCACCCTCTTCTCCGACCAGAGAGCCTCCCTTAGTCTCGATGCATTTCGTACCGAGTTCAACAACCAGCTAATTGTCGACCAGGAGTATAGCACCAGCATGGTGAGCATTTACAACCTCGATGGTCGCTCGTACACCAACAGCCTGCAAATCGACCTTAACGTGAGCCCGGTGGAACGCTTTTCGGTGTTTCTCACCTACCGCTACACCGATGCTAAGGTAGACCTAAAGGGCAAAGGCCTAGTCGAAAAACCAATGGTAGACAAGTTTAAGGCGCTGGTAAATGTTCAGTACGCCACGCCAATGAATAGGTGGACATTCGACTTCACCGCACAGCTTAACGGTCAAACCCGATTGCCCAACCTAACAGGAAATTTGCTAGTGGCCAACGAGTACTCCGAAGTGTACCCCATATTCTTTGGTCAAATAACCCGTAAGTTTAGGAAGGTAGATCTGTATGTAGGTTGCGAAAACATCGGCAACTACCGACAGAAGAACCCGATTCTTGCCGCAAACACCCCCTTTGCCACCTCGTTTAACTCGTCGGTGGTTTGGGGCCCGCTAATGGGACGTAAGGCGTACGTAGGGATGAGGTTTACGCTATAGCGACAACCTGTGAAGACCGCTCTACCTTATAAAGTTTAGTATACAGTAAAGGAGGCACCGTGTATGCCTCCTTTACTATTTGTAATCATCGTAATCAATCAAGTCACTGCTTAGACTAGTAACAACAAAGCCCCGTATTAGCAAAATATGGTTACTGATAGCCTATTGGCCAGCCATCAACCCACTCATAATAGTCAATTTATATCAGCATAATGGGCAAGTTAAAGGCTCTGACCTATCAAAGTCGCAGGTTTAGGATCATAATGAAAGTAGTAAAGAAAGGTAGCGGTAAGAAATAAGTAGCCCTACTAATGCGTAGTAAACATTACCTATAGAATGATAAGCTTACGTGTGGCTATAATTACCTCCTGAAGTTTGTGCCGAGCTACCGTTCTTCCCATAGTTTCAAATCAAAAAAAGAGGAAGTCAATAAGGCATTATGCTAAGAGATTTTACAATAAAAAATTAAGTTTACGCCATTTATTAAACAAATTTAAACAGTACCTAATGCTTATTAAAAAAGCGCTGGCAGCAGCAGCAATTACGCTGGCATGTTTTGCAGCAAACGCACAATCCACCATTTCGCGCGACACCTTAACTAAAGATCTATCAACCTTTATTAAGTACTTAGAGGAGACTCACCCTGATCCGTATACCGCCTTTGGAGGTCGAGTAGGATTCTTCCTGTCGTTAGATGAGGTAAAACGATCTATTCCAAGCAAGGGTTGCAGCGCGGAAAAGTTTGGTCAAATGCTCCTGGCCTTCTCCTCTAAGCTCGAAGACGGGCATACCTTTATTTATACAGCTACTGCAGCTCCGAGTAAAAGTGTTTTGCGATTACCCATTACCTTACACGTGGCAACAGATGGGCTTTACATTAGCGGTATTGCAGAGCAGTACGGCACCTTTGTGGGAGGTAAACTTCTTGAAATTGAAAAAACATCACTTGATACTGTACTGAAAAAGGTAGCCAAAACACGACCTGCCGAAAACAGGTATGGCGCATTGCATGCTATATGCTCCATAATAAAATCATACTCTGGGCTCAGCGCCATTATCCCCTTAAACGAGAGTAAGGTAACTCTTACTATTGCTCTTAAGAATAAATCTGTTAAGCAGGTAACACTAAGCTACCTTCCCGACTCGCTGTATAAGCAATGTAAAATGAGCACCCGCCCCAATAGTACAGGCATCTCCACCAGTAAATATATCGACTACCAGCTTATTGGGAAGAAGAAAAATCTAATGTACTTCAAGTTTGGTGCGATTGTAGACCGCGACGTTTTTGCCTACATGAAACAGATTGGGATGACCGATGAAAACGATCAAATTCTAAAATATATTTATTCAGGATGCCTAAAACAGGAGATGCCTGCAGATAAAGCAGTAGCCATCCAAAATATACCATCGCTTACCGAAACATTTCGGAACATGCTGCTTGAGATGAAGGCTTCGGGTATTAAAAATTTAGTGATCGATCTAAGGGATAACACAGGAGGGTTTACCCCAATTGTGCTACCTTCGTTGTACCTTCTTTGGGGCGATAAATTTTTAGCCACACCCATGGGTACTCGATCATTCACCCGAATCTCACCACTCTATTTAAATAAATTTAGTAAAACTCTAGAGCAGATCAACGAGAATAGTAAAACGGATTACAAGATGGGCGATTACATGGAGCAGGATAAGGAGGAATACAGTAACGATCCACAAAAGAGGCAGCAGGATTTTCTTAATCAGTACTCCTTTGCACGAACCTACCTCGACGACTTAAACGGTAAACCGCTTTACACCCCCGATCAGGTATTTGTAATAACCAACGATGGTACGTTTAGCGCAGCCTTCCATTACACCTTTTTCCTGTCAAAGATGGGCGCAAAAGTAGCTGGCGTTCCTTCATCTCAAGCACCCAACACGTACATGGAGGTTACCGAATTTGAACTGCCATTGACCCATATCAAGGGCTCCATATCCAACAGTTTACAGCAATTTTTACCCACCAAAGATAGCAGAGCAAAAACATTTACGCCAGACTTCCCGCTAAGCTGGAAAGAATACAGCAAGTACAACTTTGATGAGCAAACAGAGTTGCTATACCTTCAGAATTTAATAGAAAAGAAGTAGCAGTAAGCTCGTTCTAAAAGATTATGGAATATATTAAGTCCCTGCAAATTTTCAGGTATGGAAATTGGTAGGGGCTTAACATTAATCGAAAAGAAGAACAGACAGAGCACCCTTAAAAAATGCGATATCAGCAAGGTGTGGTAGATAGATGTATTTCAATGAGGCGGTCGCATGCACATCCCTCCACATTAATTGTAGCATAACTTATGGTATCAGTAGCATGTAGTATCATACCAAAAGCTTCCTGATTAGTATATTAACATGACTTTCCGCAGGCATGCCCCCTTTTCACTCAAAATGTAAAGTCGTATTACGTTATATTTTGCATTATTTATTAATTTTACAACTAGTATAGATAGTACACCTAGCCATAACCTTATTAATAGCGATCTTAATGCGACATTGACATGTAAAATAGTAGAATGTCAATTTGTGGAGTTGCTTCCGGTAGTAAGGGAATTATTCGAACATCAGCATATTCCGACATCGTACATTGGCGATTATAGTAAGACAGAAGAACAGCTGGTAGC
>CAXYUU010000232.1:0-5626 GCA_964292015.1 uncultured Acetobacteroides sp. | reverse complement strand
CGAGGAGGATGTCGGCATCCTTCGCCTGCTGTGGATTCTTGTGCTGGCCATTCTGCAAAACAGGAAGCAGAAAAAGGAGCAGAAGAGTATCGATACAACCTACACGCCTACGGTGAGCATTATTGTTCCGGCGTATAACGAGGAGGTAAACGCGGTTCGTACCATCGAAAACTTGCTAAAAACCGATTACGCCAACTTCGATGTTGTATTTGTTGACGACGGATCGCACGATAATACCTTTAATGTTGTTAAGGCCGCATTTGGGCATCATCCACAGGTAAAGATGCACCTTAAGCCCAACGGGGGTAAGGCATCGGCCCTAAACTTTGGATTGCTGCATACAACCAGCGAAATTGTGGTTTGTATTGATGCGGATACGATTTTAATGCCCGATGCGGTAAGTAAAATGATCCCATTCTTTAGCAACGACGATGTGGCAGCCGTGGCGGGTAACGTTCGGGTGGGGAATCCGATGAACATGCTTACCAGCTGGCAGCGTATTGAGTATAATACCAGCCAAAATTTCGACCGTAGGGCCTTCGACTACGTGAACGCCATTCTGGTTGTTCCCGGAGCAATTGGCGCTTTCCGCCGTTCGGTAATGCAGGAGATTGACGGTTTCGATACCGACACCTTAGCAGAGGATTGCGATCTTACCGTACGAATACTTCGTCAGGGGTACACGGTGCGCTGCTGCAACGAGGCGCTGTCGCTTACCGAGGCACCCGAATCGTTGAGCATGTTTATTAAGCAGCGCTTCCGCTGGTCGTTTGGCATGATGCAAACCTTCTGGAAGCATCGCGACATGCTCTTTATGAAGAGCCAGCCTAACATGGGGTGGTACCTACTACCGAACCTGCTCATTTTTGGGTTCATCATTCCGCTATTTTCGCCCATTGTCGACATTATGTTCCTTTTCGGACTATTCTCGAACCATGCCGGCGTATTTGTCATATCGTACGTGGTATTCTACCTGGTAGAGCTGCTTATTGCAATTGTCGCCTACCGCTACGACAATCTGAAGTTTGGCGTAAAGGAGGCCGCGCTGCTCTTTATTCAGCGCTTTATTTACCGTCAGCTGCTGTTTGTCGTACTCATTAAGGCCTACCTTAAGGCCATAAAGGGCGAGCTGGCCAGCTGGGGAGTACTTAAACGTACCGGAAACGTAAAGGCTTAATAAAAGTCGTTGTGTGAACGATCAAGCAGGGGCACTCGGTTAGAGTTGTCCCTGCTTTTTTTACCTTTGCGCCCCACCAAACCCACTAACAACCGATGATGAAGCTCACCAACGAGCAGCAGGCCGTGGTACAGTCTACCGCCGATATTAAGGTGAATGCAATTGCCGGATCGGGGAAAACCACCACTATTGTGGAGTACGCCAGGCGCAAGCAGGGCCACGGGGGGATGCTATACATCGCCTTTAACAAGTCGGTGAAGATTGAGGCCGAACAAAAGTTTGCCCGTGCCGGACTTACCAACGTTCGGGTGGAGACCGCCCACTCGTTGGCCTACCGGCATGTTGTTATGGGATCGGGCTACCGCCTGCGCTTTGGCTACCAAACCCATGAGCTGGTTCAGATCCTAAAGCTCGCCTCGATGGGCAACATGCTGTTGGCAATGACCCTTGCCAACCATGTAAACCGCTTTGCCGCCTACTTCTGCAACAGCCCGTGCCGCAAGGTGCAGGAGCTAAACTACCTCGATGCGGTAAAGGATGATGCCGCCAGGCAGCTGGTGCAGGCGAGCTACAGTAAGATAGAGTACCTCACGCGCGTATTTTTGGCCAAGATGGACAGCGGCGAGCTGGAGATCACCCACGACTTTTACCTCAAAAAGTTTCAGCTCTCGAATCCGAGCCTACCCTACAGCCATCTGCTGTTCGACGAGGGGCAGGACTCCTCGGCGGCCATGCTCGATGTCTTTTTAAAGCAGCGGGGCACCAAGCTCATTGTTGGCGACACTCATCAGCAGATTTACGGCTGGCGGTACGCCATCAACTCGTTGGAATCGGTCGACTTTAGGGCGTTGAACCTCTCCACGAGCTTTCGGTTTAACAACGATGTGGCCTGTCTGGCCCAAAATATTCTTCAGCTAAAGAGCAACATCAACCCGTCGTTTGTGCCGCCGTACATCAGCGGTATGGGCGATGCCTCGGGGGCCATTAAGTCGCGGGCATTTGTTGCGCGAACCAACATGAGCCTGCTCGATAAGGCCATCGAGCTGCTTATCGATAAAAAGAAGGTGGGCAGCATCTACTTCGAGGGCAACATCAACTCGTACACCTACGGCGACGAGGGTACCTCGCTACTTGATATTATCTACCTGCAGCGCGGGGCAAAAAGCAAGGTGCGCGACGGCCTGATTGCCTCGTTCGACGACATCAACGCCTTTGAGGAGTACGTGGAGGAGACCGATGACATGCAGCTGAAGTCGATGCTCGAAATGGTGAAGAAGTACGGCCCCGAGCTGCCCTCGCTCATTAGCCAAATAAAGGCCTGCCATCTCGAGGATGGCGATAAGGCCAAGGCCGATATCGTTTTTTCGACCGTGCACCGCTGTAAGGGCATGGAGTACGACGAGGTGACTCTGGCCGCCGACTTTTTTACAGAGGATAAGCTTAAGCGCGAGGTTGCCATAAACCCCAGCCGCAGGAGCGAGCTAACCGAGGAGGTAAACCTTCTGTACGTTGCCGCTACCCGTGCCAAGAAACGGCTAAACCTCCCGGTGGAGCTGCGGCTAGTCGACTACGCCATGTCGGCCACCGGAAGCGTCAGGGCCGTGGCCTCGCGGGCAAAGATGGAGAAACCCTTACAGCCCGTAGCGGCACCAAAGGCCAAGGCGTCGAACCAAACCTGGAAGCCGGCCGACGATAGGAAGCTGGTGGAGCTCCACGACCGGGGCTGGACCCTCGACGAGATATCCGACTTCTTCGACCGCAGCAAGGGGGCTATTAGAATGAGGTTGCAAAAGTTTGATGTCTTTTGAACGCAAGGAGTGATTTGATAGCAGCAAGAAGTTAAACGGTAATAGAAGGGAATGGACGGCGGTTATACGTGAAAGGGTTATCGGAGAGGTTAGTAGTAAGAATAGTATAGCAACGTAATCAGCTGTTAATTTGCAGTGGTGTGGTTGCATTCGTCATGTTATGAATCGAGTAGCCCTCTGGTGGGGCAGGGTAGGGGCGCTCGAAAAGCTTCGTGGAAAGAGTAAGAATAATACTATTCGAAAACATTGCATTACCTTTTGTTATTTCATCAGGGTATCTTCCATCGACTTGCGTTTTAACGTTTGGTATTTGGGGTCGCTAACCACTTATTTGTACACTTTTTGTTGCAGCCGCGACCGTTAATTGGGGCATTTTCGTTGGTGAGCCAATTCGCTCAGAGGTATGCCATTTGCACCTAAGAAAATGGCTATAGGTTGCTCTGCGTTCTCATCTTGTTACTTTCATCTCGCTATGTATCTCCCAATATTTTTACGGATAAAAGTTAGCGTTAACTGATTATTCCTAAACTAGTCGAATCTTTTAATCGTAGCCCTTTTATAAGCATATTCGGTATGGTACCACCACTTTCGTTTATGCTTTAATTAGGGGCGGAGGTTTACTGGTTGTAGGTGTGGTAAAATGGCAAACTTTGCAGCCTGTGTGTCATAGTAGTAGAATAGCTAGGATACAGACTTTGATATATGAATAGGATGGATGCTATACAGGGGTGTTGTATAGCTGCGGATTAAACTTGCTTTTCATCCGTAACCATCTCCATTCTGTAATCACCTTTCCAACAATTTTTCACTTACTATTTTCCGCTTCTTTGCGTTCCTGCTCGGCTAGCATTTCTCTGAGCTTGCTTGGCCAAAATATTTTGAGGAAAATATATAGAAGTATCACTACAACAATAACTACCGGTAGTAGCGGCAGGAGTACAACCCACCATATTTTGCTCATTGGCTTTGCAGGTGGCGTTGCCGAGGCTGTTTCGGTAAGGACTTCTTGGTCTTGTACATCCTCCTGCTCAAAATCCTCCTCCTCTACAGCTACCGGTTCGGGTATCGGTTCGGGAGGTAGCACCGGTACAATGGCCAGGTAGTCGGATGTGTAGCTTTCGATCGATTCGATGTTGCCGTACTCCCAACTTTTTTCGAGATACTGGTTGATGATTCTTCCGGTGGCCTGCATCCCCTTTATGCTAACTTTTTGCGAGAAAACATCGTAGGCCTTAAGCAGATCGGTGCAGCCCACCTTTTCGAGCAGGAGCGCCATTTTGGGGTTTTTCGCCACATCTTCCGATAGGAAACCCTTTAGGGTACCCATTCCGATGTAGTCCTTGTCGTCCTTCTTGATTCCTGTGGTAGTTTCGATGCGCTTGCCCTCGGGCGATCCGCTCTGGGTAACAAAAATAAAGGTCTTTACCACCAAAATGCCTTCAACCAGCACGGCTATAAGGTACCCCAGCTTGAGGTTCTGAATTTTAAATTCGATGTGGTAGGCATCGTTTCCCGGGATGCGCAGCACCCTACCCTGTTCGAGACTTAGACAGGCCTGGAAAACGGTTACCGATTCCGAAAAAATGGCAATGCGCTCCACCATCCTAGCTATGGCATGCTGCTGTATGTAGCAGGGGTAGCTTTCTCCGGGATCCATGCCAAAGCGCCCGGAGTCTACCGATGCCCATCGTACCCCCTTTTCTTTTTCTGGAAACCCCAGCTGGTAAACTTCGCGCTTCTTACCGTTGATGCTAATCATCTTCCGATTGGGCATTTCGACGTTAAAGGTAAAGAGTGGAACGGTCGACCAGTTGTCGGTCGTATTCTGATTGTTTTTTTGCTTGATTCCCTTCTTTGGATAGTAGATTCCATAATTAAGCGATGATATGTGGGTGCATATGTCGTCGAAGAAATCGTCGCAAAGGGTGTTTACCCCATTCCAGATATCTACATACTTCAGAAATTGCGCGTAAACCTCCTCTTTTATCTTTTCGGTATGCGGTCCTACATCGCATTGTTCGTTTAAAAAATTTAGGAATATGGAGGTGAGGGTTGTTCGAAAATCGCGTACCGATATTTTGTTCCCGTTGAGAAGGGTTACCTCGGTATTCATCTCAAACGATTTAAACGCTCCCCTGATATAGTCAACCGCCTCTTTTGCTCGATGATCGTTACATCCGGGTGCTGCCTCCATGAGGGTAGCCGATATTCGAATCTTCGCTAGCGATATTTTAGCGTAATCGGTTAGTAGCGGATAAAGATGCCGCAAACCTAAAAGGGCAAACATCCTTTCGTTCTTGGCCTTTTGTATGTTTACCAGCTGAGCTTGCCGCTGCTTCTCGGCTTGGTACTGGTTGCTTTTTTTCGTCTTTGTAGATGCCATGGTCTTAGCTACTTGTATGGGTATCGTTAAAGGTTGCTGATGTAGTATTAAGGTACACGTTTTACCTATCATCAATTACGAGCTGAAAGTCGGCAAAGCCAATCGCCATTCTTACGTCAGCTATAGGTGATAGCTGGTATTCCGTTTGTGGTTTGGGCTTCGCGATACCTGCATGGGATGTCGTGATGCAGGGTACCAAGTTGCTATTGGTAAGTATAAAAATATAAAACAAGCAGTATACTTTAACACTAATAATCG
>CAXYUU010000231.1:0-5677 GCA_964292015.1 uncultured Acetobacteroides sp. | reverse complement strand
AGTTAGGGTAAACCAAATAGACCGATTCCTCCAAAACGACAGCACCTCCAGTCCTTTTGAAGGAGCCGTAAATCCCTATTTCAAGAAGTTTTTGCTGAGCCTAAGTGTCGACTCCAAGTTCGGAGAGATGTTAAGCAATCCCCTACTCATCAGCTTTCATCCTATTGGAAAAAACAGGATTGAGCCACTTGCCCTACTTAGCTCCAGCGAAGAGCTAGGTGAAGGCCAGCTAAAAGAGCTGATAAAAGCAAGCAAGCTAAAGATTAACGAAATAAAGTATAACAATCGCCCCCTATTCACCTGTACATTCCCCGATGGGTACTCGCTATACATTGCCCACTCTAAAGGCATAACAACAATTAGCACATCGCTGATTCTGATAGAATCGGCCGTACGCAAGTTAGACTCTAGCTACCCAACCGATACAGACCTCCAGAATACCTACAACCTTACCAACTCCAACTCCGATGCCTCGCTGGCTTTAAACATAAAAGCCATTGCTCCCTGGTTAAAGTCCAACATTTTCAACGGAGACATCAACCTAGCCGCAGCAACCGCTAACCTCTGCAGCTGGTTAGTTATCGATTACCAACAGGGAAACGAGGAGCTTACCTTTAGCGGTATGCTTACGACTAGCGAATCGAATCATTACGGTCGCAGAATGGCAAAACAAGCGACAAGCCAGCTGCTGACTCCTACACTTATTACCGAAAACACCGCATTCTGTCTCGAACGTTGCTACGATAGCTTTAGCACCGACTTGCTCGCAGATTACCCAAACGACAAAGACAGTAGCAAGTACGACCTGAAAAAACTGCTGATTGCAATTAACCCTGAACGAACCATACTTCAGCATATAAAAAGTAACAGTACCGATTCGGCTGGCTTTGTAACCATTCTGTACCCTAACAATGTCGACTTAGCGTTTAAAAACCTTAGAAATCTTTACCGATTCGGAAGCACTAAAGAAAACCACATCGTAAAGCTACACTTCGACTCTACAAGTACAACCAAGGCTCCTCTACTCGGTGTAGCCTTTCAGCTGGTAAAGGCAAGCTACGCCCTTGTTTCTGACGATAGAATTGTGCTCGCCAAATCGGAAGGTATTCTCAAGATGTTTCAGTACGAAAATAGGGTTGCCAGCTTACGTAAGAATGTACATGTTGGAGATATTTGGCAAAAAAAAATTACCAAGACTGGGATAGCCGCCATGTACTTCAGTCCTTCCCTATCCAAAGAGCTGGTAGTATCAGTCTTCAACACCTTAACGGGGAAATATCTATCCGGCAAAGCCTTCAGCAGGTGGAACGGACTAGGAGTCACCATTGTTCCTAGTGGCACCAACCTGCTGCTATCGGGCTACATGAGTCGTAAGGGTAACGACCTAAGCAGCACTCGAAGCATCTACAGCATCAAGAAAAAAGGAGTTGCCCTTACAACCATTCAGCAAAAATCGGGAGCAAGGCTACTGGTTGTGGCAACCCAAGATAGCTTGACTGCATTTGATGGTAAGCTAATCAAAAGATGGGCTATACACCTTACCGCCCAACCCGACACCATATACACGATTAACCAAGTTGAAAGGGAGATTCTTGTAGCAGTCGACCATAATGCCGTCACCTATATTGCCGAAAATGGGGAAATCATCAGCCGCTTCACCTTCCCATCTGGAATAGAATTGGTATCCGAGAAATCGGTAAACGGAACCGCAACGCCAACCTACATCCTCGACAAAAAGAACATGCTATTCCGTGCTGACCCTTTTGGTAAAGAGCCGGCCCAAAAAATGCTCAAATTAGGCTATAAACCGGCCAAAATTACAGCCACTACATTTAAAGGGCACAACTATATCGTGGTAAGCAGAAACAACAAGACAGACATTCTAAATGCAAAGGGAGCGTTAACCAGAAGGATTGCCACTAACTTTCTACAAGGAACCGTACTGGTTACCGACAACAGGCTGCTGCTGATTACCAACAGAAGAACCATCTCCTTAAATAGAAAGCTGCAACCACAATCAGACAACATGACAGGATTATTCGCGGGCTATACCGGAATAGCTGAGGGAATGGTAGGTAATAGTCATACCATTTTCGTTTTAAGAAATAGTAACGTTACCCTTCTCAATAGCAACCTAAGCTCTAAACGAGCGGTGAAAACTTTAGAGCGAGTATCACACATTCAACCATGTAGCACCAATTCAAAAGGGTTCCTCGCTATAGACAACAACCACAACATCTACCTCTTCGATTCAAAAGGAGAGCTATTTTCCGAATTTCCCTACAATATTGGGCAAGCAGCCATCGTTATTAACGCCGAAGATGGAACGCTATTTGCAGTTAGAGTAAAAGAAAATGCCCTCGTTAGCACTCCTGTAACAACCAATCGATCCATCTTACTTTAGAATAGATTAAAGCTGGTTATTTGGTGCAATGATGCTATCTTTGGCGCGAAATTTTTATTGACATGGAAGGATTCTTGACATTTATACTTTGCCTGATTATTGGATTTTACGTTCTAGGGTTTCTCATAAAGCTAGCCCTAAAACTCTTTGTTAAGCGTATCCAAAAGCGATTTGGGGGATTTGAAAACGGCAATGGGGGAGTTCACTTTCAACACTTCTCCACAGGTTTTGGTGGAACCCAGCAAAACCATGAGGAACAACACCGCGAAGGCGATGTTGTTATTTCCGGCACCACCAGTAAAGAGGAAAAGAAAATCACCAAAGACACTGGTGACTACGTCGATTTTGAGGAGATAAAGTAAGACCCTACTTTAAGTTGAGCTTATTGTGGTACTTCCGCACCATTTGCGCCATTTCCGATGCAAAGACAAAGTTGTTAAGCTCAGGATTGTCGCTATCTAGAATATCTTCCTTAGTACCTTCCCACCACTTTTTCCCTTGATAAATAAACACGACTTTATCACCAATCTGCATCACCGAATTCATATCGTGGGTGTTGATTATTGTGGTAATATCGTACTCCTGAGTCAGCTCCCGTATTAGGTTATCGATAACTCCCGCCGTAATAGGATCTAGTCCAGAGTTCGGCTCATCGCAAAAAAGATATTTCGGGTTTAGCGCTATTGCACGGGCAATGGCCACCCGTTTCTGCATGCCACCGCTTATCTGCGAAGGAAAAAGCTTGTTTACATTTACCAGGTTAACCCTTTCCAAACAAAAGTTGGCGCGATCACGCTTCTCCTCTACGCTCATATTAGTAAAAAGATTGAGCGGAAAGAGAACATTCTCCTCTACCGTAGCAAAATCGAAAAGTGCCCCACCTTGAAAGATCATCCCAATTTTTTTGCGCTCTTCGCTACGCTGCTTATTCGACAACCCCGAAAAGTTGATGTCGCTGTACATAATATCGCCCGACGAAACCTCGTGCAAGCCCACCATACACTTGAGCAAAACGGTTTTACCCGATCCACTCTGCCCAATAATTAGGTTAGTTTTCCCCTTTTCGAAAGTGGTGTCGATATTGCTTAACACCTCTCGACCATCAAAAGACTTACAAACGTTTATGCAGCGTATCATTTCAGCAAAAGTTGGGTAATAATTAGGTTGAAGAGTAAAACGAGGATGCTACTAACAACAACCGCGGTAGTACTAGCACGGCCAACCTCTAACGAACCACCCTTCACGCTATATCCGTGAAAAGCAGATACCGACGTAATGATAAAGGCGAATACAACCGTTTTAATTAAGCTGTAGGTTACGTAGAAAGGCTCAAATCCCCACTGAATCCCCCGAATGTACTGCATGGTAGTAATTGCTCCGGTAAATTCGCCAACAAGCCATCCTCCAAAAATGCCCACAAAGATGCTGAGCACGGTAAGAATGGGGAAAAAGAACACCGTGGCAAGAACCTTAGGCAGAACCAAAAAGCTGGCCGAATTAACCCCCATAATTTCGAGCGCATCTATCTGCTCGGTAATCCGCATGGTACCAATTTCGGAAGCAATGTTAGACCCCACCTTACCCGATAGGATAAGCGCCACAATAGTAGAGCTAAACTCCAGAATGATGGAATCGCGAGCCGCCAATCCAATAATATAGGGAGGAAGTAGCGGGCTGGAGGTGTTATAAGCGGTTTGCAGGGTGATAACAGCACCCATAAACACCGAAATAATGACTACAATACCAATCGAATTGATACCAAGCTTCTCAATTTCATAAATCGTTCGCGTGTAAAGTATCTTCCATTTCTCTGGTTTAGAGAAAACACGAAGAATGAATAGCGAGTACTTACCTATTGCCGAAAAAAAATTCATGTAGCTGCTTTATTCATACAAAAGTAAAGAAGTTAAACGGCTTAACCAATTTAATATTTGGAAGATATTATTTGTACCTTTGCTATTGCACATAAAAAAAGAATGAATGGCCTCTAATCGATACTGTATCATTATGGCAGGCGGTATTGGCAGCCGCTTTTGGCCGCTAAGTAACACCGATAACCCTAAACAGTTTCTCGACCTACTGGGTATTGGACGTACCTTTCTGCAAAGCACCTACGATCGATTCAGCAGAATTATTCCAACCGAGAACATCTACGTTGTTACCAACGATATCTACAAAGATCTCGTTATGCAGCAGCTTCCGTTGCTCACCGAAGATCAGATTTTACTCGAACCACTACGCCGAAAAACCGCCCCCTGCATAGCATACGCCAGCTATAAGCTCCTAAACATAGATCCCGATGCGAATATCGTAGTTACTCCGGCCGATCACCTCATTCTCAACGAGAGCGAATTCCTAATGGCCATAGAATCGGCCTTTTCCATTACCGAAAAGCAGGATATCCTCATGACGCTGGGCATTACGCCCAACCGGCCCGAAACAGGCTACGGATACATTCAAATTAACCATAACGAGGCGGTAAAAGGGCACACATCTACCTTTAAGGTAAAAACGTTTACCGAAAAGCCCAACCTCGATATTGCGAAGGTATTTGTAGACAGTGGCGAATTTGTCTGGAATTCGGGTATTTTCATCTGGAGCCTGAAGTCTATCCTAAAAGCCCTCTCAACCCATCTTCCCGAAATCGACTCGCTATTTAGGGATGGAGTTGGCATCTACAATTCACCTCAGGAGGCGGAGTTTATTGCCAAAGTTTACAGCCTTTGCCGATCTGTTTCTATTGATTACGGCATTATGGAGAGCGCCAGCAACGTGTACGTACGATGTGCCGACTTTGGCTGGTCCGATGTGGGTACTTGGAGCTCCCTTTTCAACAACTCGCCTAAGGATATGGCAAACAACGTAAAGGTTGGCGAAAAAATACTCACCTACCGTACAAGCGGCTGCATTATCGAGAATAAAACCAGCAGGCCCATTATTGTAGAAGGGCTCAAAGACTACCTCGTTATTCAAACCGACGATGCTACCATGATCATAAATAAGGATAAGGAGCATGAAATCAAAAACTACGCTGCCGATGTTGAATCGGCAAATATTTTTTCGGTATAACCAGCCGCCCTACCGATTTAAATAAAGCACTACATACAGCACAACCTAGTGCCCAAACATAGTTAAGGTAACACATTAAAGAGAAGCGGAATCCCCCGCTTCTCTTTTAGCTTCAACCCAAAAGAGTCGATGCTTCCCCCAAAACCTAGCACACCCGCATTTAAAAAGATGTCAACCAATTTAGGTTATATGTCTTAATGGTGA
>CAXYUU010000230.1:0-5677 GCA_964292015.1 uncultured Acetobacteroides sp. | reverse complement strand
CATTAGATCCTAATTACAGGGACAAACTTTGGGGTTTTTAAATGCGGTTGCCCTGGAGTAATAGTAAAGTAATTTGCTTCATTAATATTTTTTACTTGACTATCGTTCTTATCGTAGTAGGTGGTGTCTTGCCCATATGATATAAAGGTAAAGAGGACATGGGTAATGGTCAGAAGGGTTTTCATTTTATTTTTTTTATTGTTAAATATGTTTAAGCAAATATATCTTAATTATTAATTCATTCAATTGTATGTTGAAAATAAATTCTGTTGTATTTAACCACAACGTTCACCAAGGTTTTTACTAAGAACACAAAGGTAGTGTAGCATATCTTGTAAATCTTCGTGCCTTTCGTGTATAAACTCTGTGTATTCTTAATATTGTATCAATGTCGTTAAGTTAAGCGCGAAGTTCAATCAGCTCTGTTATTGACTGCGTTGAACTCGCTTTGCTCGGTTCCGGGCTTGTCTCGGAATCTAAATAGGAATCCAATAGATTTTAATAAAATGCCCTACGGGCTACTCTTAGATTAGCTACGCTGAACTCCCGTTGCCGGTTCCGTGACAAGCATTGGATGACACTCAGAGGAAAGGGTTTTCCTTAACTAAACGACATTGATTATTGTAACTTAAATTCAACGGGCATTGTATATTTAACTCTAACAGGATCTCCGTCAATCATCCCTGGTGACCATCGGGGCATTTTGGACGCAACTCTTATAGCTTCATTACCGAGATAGCAGTCAATGTAATCTCTTAATTTAATTTCCGAAACTAAACCCTCTTTATTTATAATAAACTCAACATATGCGGTTCCTGCTATTCCATTTGTTGCACATATGTCAGGGTATTTTAGTTCGGATGCGAGATATTCGGGTATCATATTTTGACCGCCAGGGAAGCAAGGCATGATTAAATAGTCGAAATGCTTAATTTCATTTCCGTTTTTATCGTAGCAGAAGCCTTTAATTAGCTTGCCATTTTCGAATGTATCGTTGCGTTTAAGAGTCCCATTTTCCCAGTAGGTTAAAACTTGTCCATTATATTCTCCGTTACGATTAGTTGTATCGGCTCTATGAAGTTGCCCATTTTCGTACCATTCTTTATAATGTTTTTCTTTTTTGTATGAAAAGCATTCAGATTGTTGTTTCCCCGACTTATAGTATTTTCTTGTGGTTACCTGTTTTTTATTAGTAGGTGATTTCTGGATAATTTGATAGTGGTCGGCTTGATTAATCGATTTTACTTCTTTGTAGTTCGAATCATAGTAAGTGGTGTCTTGCCCATACGATATAAAGGCGAGGAGGACAATGCTTATGGTCAGTAGGTTTTTCATCGTTATTTTATTTGTTGTTAAATTTGTTTAAACAAATATATGTTAATTATTAGTTCGTGTGATTATTAGTTGAAAATAAATTCTGTTGTTTTTAACCACAAAGTTCACCAAGGATTTTACTAAGAACACCAAGGTAGTCTTGTAATTCTTCATGTTCGTTGAGCTGGCCTTCGTGCTCTTTGTGGTTAGGTTAGCGGTGCGATTAACCACAAAGATTACCATAAGCTAGGCGTGCCGGTTGGGCTGTTGAAGTTAAATCTTCGGATGGAAATTTCATTTTGTCGAGCAAATGCTTTTCCGCAGTTGGCGGAAGTACATTTTCAAGTGTAAATGGCATTCCGCAGTTGGCGGAAGTCTATTTTTTCGAGTAAATGGCCTACCGGGGTCGTCGATTGCTCGTTATTCGATATAGGAACGTTTTGTATGGAGGTTCATCGAGGTCTCTTGCCAAACAAAATTCTTAACCGCGAAATCCCGTCCCCAATCTCCCCTACTAAAATCTCATATCTATACTCTTATATCTAAAGTCTCCCATCTATTTTCCTATCTTTAAATCCTATTCGAAAATATATTGCATAACGCCATGTCGACGCTCGTAGTTTACAACGCCTCAGCCGGTTCGGGAAAAACCTACACGCTAGCCCGTGAGTACATTCTTCAGATAATTAAGCGTCCGATGGACTACCGCACCATTTTGGCGGTGACCTTTACCAATAAGGCCACCGAGGAGATGAAGTCGCGCATTATTGAGGAGCTGCACGCGCTGGCGCAGTACCGTCGTGGTGAGGGGCGCGAGCCGAACTACCTAGCCATACTGGTGGAGGCACTTGGTGCTGAGCTTGCGCAGGGTTTGAACCTTACCAAGCTGTCTGACCAGAATAGGGCCGCCGCCGTGGAGCGCGAGATTGCCGTTCGGGCGCAGAAGGTGCTCACCAGCATCCTGCACGACTACACCAACTTTGCCATCTCCACCATCGACAAGTTTTTTCAGAAGGTGGTGCGCAACTTTGTACGCGAGCTCAACATCCAGCCGGGCTACGCGCTGGAGCTGGACAGCGACCGCGTGCTATCGTTGGCCGTAGATAAGGTGCTGGAGACGCTACACGAGGACGAGCAGCTGCAGCGCTGGCTCTTCGATCTGGTGGAGGAGCGTCTAAACGACGGCGACAGCTGGGAGCTCTCGGGCATCCTTACCGACTTGGGACGCCAGCTAATGCGCGAGGATTTCCGTCAGCAGCCCGAATCGTTCTACGAAAAGATTGGCGACAAGAACTTTCTCGACGGCTACTACCGCAAGCTGGTGGCCAAGAGTAAGGAAAATGAGAATCGGTATGTTGATAATGGTAAACGTGCAATGGAATTCTTAAATGCTAATGGAATTGATTTTAGCGATATACCTGGAGGAAAAACAGGATTTGCATCAATATTTGAAAATGCAAGCATAAAGAAGTTTCCAGGGGCGTACGTGAAAGCTTCTGCTGCTTGTAATAATATAGATAGTTGGCTTCATCCTAAAAAAATAAAAATAACCAGTACTGTTTACGATAGTCTCAATCCAATTCTTTGCGATTTGGTCTCTTATTTAGATACGGAGCGTAACACCTACGCTGTGGCCATTAAAAATTTTAGGACGCTGGGCGTGCTTGCCGACATCGATCGTCAGGTGCGCGAGCTGGCCTCGGAGGATAACCTGCTGCTGATCTCCGACACCAACCACATCATCAACAAGCTTATTGAGGGGAGCGACGCCCCGTTTATTTACGAGAAGATGGGCAACCGTTTTACCTCGTACCTGATCGACGAGTTTCAGGATACCTCTAAGCAGCAGTACGCAAACTTTAAGCCGCTGCTCGAAAACAGCATCGGGCAGGGCGGCTACGCCATGGTGGTGGGCGATGTGAAGCAGAACATCTACCGCTGGCGCAACGGCGACTGGCGCACCCTTGGCATAAGCGTATTTCAGGATTTTACCACCAACAAGATATCGCTCGACACCAACTTCCGCAGCAAGCGCAACGTGGTGGAGTTTAACAACAGCGTGTTCCCGCTTATGGCCAACGCTATGCAGGCCAAGATGGGGGAGGATGGGTTGCCCACCACCATCATTGCCGATGTGTACGTCGATGTTTGTCAGAAGGTACCCAGCAGCGAGAGCAAGCAGGGCGGCTACATACACATCGAAAAGGTGGATGGTAGCGAGGATATGGACTCGACCGAGCGTGCTCAGCTGCTGATGCAGAAGATGGTGGCGCAGGTTGTGGAGCTGCAGGACGAGCATGGTTTCCGTCCCTCCGACATTGCCATTCTGGTACGTCGGCAGAGTGAGGGGCAGCTGGTGGCCGAGGCGCTGCTCGAGGCGCGCAACGCCAGCGCACCCGAAAAGGCCAACCGCTTTAGCTTCATCTCGCAGGGTGCGTTGTACCTCTCCTCCTCCTCGGCGGTGAACCTTATTATCTCCATCCTTCGGCTATGCATCAACCCCGCCGACTCGGTGAGCGCAGCGCTGGTGTCGTACATCGAGAAGCTGGAGAAGGATTTACCCATTGCACACGGCTACTTCGAAAATAAGGTGAGCGAGCGGGTGGCCGCGCTGATAGAGCGCACCGCCAACATGGCGCTGCCCGAGGCGGTGGAGGCCATCGTTGCCGAATACCGTTTAAACGAGATACTCGACGAGCTTCCCTTCATCGGCGGTTTCTCCGATGCGGTGTTGGGGTTTGCCACGCTAAAGATATCGGATCTCACCTCGTTTGTGGAGTGGTGGGACGAGCGCGGATCGCGCAGCGAGCTCTACCTTCCCAACCAGGAGGAGGCCATCACGGTGATGACCGTGCACAAGTCGAAGGGCTTACAGTATAAAATTGTGCTCATCCCCTTTTGCAACTGGGATTACGAGCCGGCAACCGGTAGCAGAAAGACTACCCTTTGGGTAAGCGGCCAGGCGGTTGCTGTTGATGGTGACTTTCTGGAGGCCATCCCGGTGGAGTACGGATCGGCCCTAAAGAAGAGCGAGTTTGCCCCATCGGCCTACGAGGAGCAGCTGCAAAGCTACATCGACAACATCAACCTTGCCTACGTAGCCCTTACCCGTGCCGAGCAGCAGCTCTACATCTACATCCCCAAAACCAACCGCAAGGAGAACATCGGTACGCTGCTGTACGATGCGGCGATGGTGCTACCCAACCAGAACAGCGTAGAGGTGCACCAGGAGGATGGGGTGGAGGAGAGCATCATCACCTTTGGCGTTAAGGGAACCAACACGGCAGTGGCCACTGGCATGGGCGACAGCACCATCCCGCTTACTTCGTTTAAGATTGGTGCACCGCTCTCCAAGATTAAACAGAACTACGCCACCTCGCTGGCCGAGGGCAGTGGCAACCTCAAGAAGGGGTTGCTGATGCACCGTCTCTTCTCGCTCATCGGCACGGCCAACGATGTGGCCAGCGCGCTCGACTCGCTGGTAGACGATGGCTACATGATGGTGGACGAGCGCGATATGGTGCAGCAGCAGGTTATGGATAAGCTGGCCAACCCCACCATTGCCTCGTGGTTTAGCAGTCGGTACCGGGTGGTAGCCGAGGCCGATATTATTTTACCCGGCAGCAGCTACAGCATCCGCCGCCCCGACCGCGTGATGATATCCGACACCGAAACGGTGGTGGTGGACTTTAAGTTTGGCGAGATAGAGGACCCCAAGCACCGCTACCAGGTGTTCGACTACATTAACACCCTAAAGAAGATGGGCTACCCCAACGTGCGGGGATATATCTGGTATTTCGATCACGATGGTATGGTGGAATTAACGTAACGGTCGCCCTGCGTGGCGACCCCTATGTGGCATCACAAATGAAATTTGGATTTAATCCCAACGAATAATGTGTTTGCGGATAACGGCAATATATGCGTGGTGTTGTAGGGGTCGCCCCACGTGGCGACCCTTTCCTGTCGTTACAACGAAATTCGTATTTAACCCCAACGAACAATGTGTTTGCGGATAACGGCAATATATGGGGGGTCTAATAGGGGCCGCCCCGTGTGCCCACCCCTACGGTACAACCATCATATCGAATTCCTGCATTTCGGTTTGGCTTGGCATATCCTCCTCCTGCTTCTTCTGAATGTACTCCAAAATGAACGATGGATCGTCCAGACTCTCCTTTTGATCCTCACAGATGTACCCAATTTCCTGGTACAGATCTATAAGATGTCCGAGTTTGGCATCCTGTAGGATCTTAACGAGTTCGGGCTTCGAGGCGATGTCCGATTGGATAAAGGTGCTCATCTTGTCGATACAGAGGTAGCTTTTGTCGAGCTTCTTAAACCCGGTGAGCTTGCTCAGGAG
>CAXYUU010000229.1:0-5717 GCA_964292015.1 uncultured Acetobacteroides sp. | reverse complement strand
AAATAAATAACACACAGACATGGCAAAGCCAGCCATAAGAATAAAGAACAATCCGGTATTTTTCACCCCCATCTCGCTACCATAAAGAGCAGCATAGGCAACAACCAAACCATACGAAAAGCAAACAAAGATGATGTTTACTCCTACAGGAATTGCCTTTACAAGCATAAACCGATCCAACGAAATTGGCTGACTCCTAATTGGTGCTTTATGAGGTGTCTTAATAAATATTGCCAACAAAACACCGAATGTAGATATGGCTATAGATGCGTAAACCACAATACTAAAGCCAAACCGAGAGTACATCATTAACCCAAAAAGCGGGCCAAGTGCCATTGCTAACGTCGACGACATGCCAAAAAAACCAATGCCAGCACCTCGTTGACTTGAAGGGATCACATCAAGTGCCAAGGTATTTCCCAGAGGAATAATTATACCCCAAATCGCCCCCTGAACAATGCGCACTACCAGAATAAGCGAAATAGAGGTAAAGAAGATATACCCTCCAAAGACTGCAGTAAAGATAAAAAACACAGCAACATACAACGGCTTTCGATTAAGCATGTCGATTAAAAATCCGGAGAAAGGACGAACCACTACCGCCGAAATAATGTACACCGAAACAACAACCCCAACAACCGACTTATCGGCACCCAAAGATCCAATCAAATAAAAAGGAAGGGTTGGCATAAGAAAGTAGAACGCCATCATCATCATGAAATTTGCCATAAAGGCAAGCGTAAAGTTCGAATTCCAAAGTTTTCCTGTTGGACTTTCCATGTGTCATCAGTATTAGCAGCCACCTAAAAAATAAAGGCTGTCCTAAAAGAGACAGCCTTTACCATATTTGATGCTAGAATTACTATTCTATTTCGTCGCTTTCGCCAGTTAATATCGTATCTACCAAGATACGTCCACAGTATTCGCAAACAATTACCTTTTTGCTAAGCTTAATATCAAGCTGGCGTTGAGGTGGAATACGATTAAAGCAACCACCGCAAGCATCACGCTTTACAGTTGCAACAGCTAAACCATTACGAGCGTTCGAACGGATACGTCGGTAGGCATAAAGCAAGCGAGGCTCTATTAACAGCTGAAGCTGTTCAGAACGTTCACGAAGATCATTTTCCTCCTTTTGTGTTTCAGAGGTGATTTCGGTAAGCTCACGACGCTTAGTTTCCAGGTCGATAGCAGGCACTTGCATATGCGACTTCGCATCTTCACTAAGGCGACGTCTCTCCTTAACCTGCACGGTAAACTCACGAATACGCTTGTCTGCAAGCTCCATTTCCAGCGTTTGGAATTCAACTTCCTTAGCCAAAGATTCAAACTCACGGTTGTTACGAACGTTATTTTGTTGTTCTTCGTACTTAACAATTAACCCTTTTGATGTATCAATGTCTGATTTCTTTTTGGCAATCTGACTATCGAGGTTCAAAATTTCCGTTTCGAGGTTCCTCACACGAGTATCTAAACCTTCGATCTCATCTTCGAGGTCTTGTACTTCGAGTGGAAGTTCACCTCTAAGAGTTATGATTTTGTCAATTTCAGAATCTACAACCTGAAGCTCATAAAGCGTTCTGAGTCTTTCCTCTGTCGAAAGCTCGTTGGCCTCTAGGGCTTTGTTTTTTTCTGTTGCCATATTCAGCGATATAAGTAATTTACTGGGTTATCAACTTGATTGGTCTTGTAAACCGCAAAATTAGCTATTTTTTCCGTAATAAAATCATAAAAAATATCAATAGTAAACCGCTCAGTTTCAAAGTGACCTGCATCAACTAGTAAAAGTTTTTCCTGATAGTCTAGGAAGCTATGATATTTAACATCGCCGGTAACCAGCACATCGGCACCTCTAGCTACTGCTAAGCTGGCAAAAGAGGCTCCACTACCACCACAAACGGCTACTTTTTTTACTGTTATTTTGCGTGGGGTTGTATACCGTAAAACCTCACACCCAAGCTTTTCTTTTACCATTTCAAGAAAACAGGTGGTTTCGAAAGGTACTTCAAGGTCGCCTATCATGCCAATGCCTACCGTCGATAAATCATTTTCTACGGGAATAATATCATAGGCAGGCTCTTCGTAGGGATGTGCCTCCACCAATTGCGCGACTACCTCGCTCACTACAATCCGGGGACAAATAACCTCGATACGAATTTCGGGTTCGAAGTGCAGCTGTCCAACTTCTCCGACAAAAGGATTTGCCCCTGCGGAAGCCTTAAACGAACCTCTGCCATTGGAATTGAAGCTGCAGCTGTCGTAACCGCCAATAGTACCAGCACCTGCAGAAAACATAGCCTCCCGCACCTGGTCAGCATGAAGTTCGGGCACATAGGTCACCACTTTTACCAGCTGCCCTTTTAGTGGGCTAAGCACCTTGCAGTTTTTCAACCCCAAAATTTGGCAAAGCCTATCGTTTACACCACCATAAACGCTATCGAGATTGGTATGAGCAGCATAAAGTGCTATGTTATGCTGTATTGCCTTAAGCACAATGCGTTCTACGGCATTACGCCCGGTAATACTCTTTAATCCCGAAAAAATAACTGGATGGTGCGAAACAATCAGATTAGCTCCTTTTTGAATTGCCTCATCTACCACCTTTTCGGTAACATCGAAACAAATAAGAATGCCGGAGACCTCCATATTAGGCGAACCAACACTCAACCCCGAGTTGTCGTAACCCTCCTGGTAGCCCAAAGGAGCCAACTCCTCAATAATTTTGGCAACATCTCTTACTTTCATCGGTAAAAATTTAGTCGGTAAAAGCTATCCTCATATCAAGACACAAGCATACTTGCGAGTTCTAAAACTTTATGAAACCTTACCATCCTACTCAACTTCTGTCGAAGAAAACATGATAGCTAAGGTAACTTACTACTCACCTCAAGTAGCATATCCTTAATTTGGGTAAGTCGTTCAACGATTTCGAAGCTATTATCTTCGCCCTCCTTGTTATCCTTGATACGCTTTTGGGCACCTTCAAGAGTCATTCCCCGCT
Source organism: uncultured Acetobacteroides sp. (assembly GCA_964292015.1). Lineage (GTDB taxonomy): Bacteria > Bacteroidota > Bacteroidia > Bacteroidales > ZOR0009 > Acetobacteroides. The sequence continues at coordinate 2,716 of CAXYUU010000229.1, read as the reverse complement.
CCTTTACCAAATGGTAGATAAGCTTAAGTATTTCAATATCCTTTACGGTAAATAGCCTGTTCCCCTTTTTATTCTTTTGGGGTTTGATGATGGTAAAATGTTTTTCCCAAAAACGAATCAGCGAAGGGTTGACACCCAGCATTTCGGACACCTCGCCAATACTGTAGAACAGCTTTTCAACTTTTTTTTCTTTGTAGGGCATAGCGTATGTTTTAGTCTAAACTTTGTCCACTTCGGCTCACCTTTTGAATCAGCTTGTGGTAATCGGTTGGACTAATATCGGCAAAAAAGAAATGCACAGGGTTAACTGGCCTACTATTTTTTATCACTTCGTAGTGAAGGTGTGGTGCAACGCTCATTCCTGAACTTCCAACCGTGCCAATTTGCATACCTTTCTTCACCCGTTGCCCATTTCTCACCCCTACCCTTTCGAGATGCGCGTAAAATGTGCTAAACCCATTGGTATGATTGATGAGAATTGAATTTCCACTAGAACGGCGGCTATCGGTTTTTACCACAACACCATCGGCAGTGGCAAGTACAGGAGAACCTAATGGTGCAGCAAAATCAACACCATCGTGCTTTTTCAGCGTTTTATAAAACGGATGAATACGAATACCCATGGGTGCAGCCAGCTGGCGTACATCCTTTTGCTTAAGTGGAATTATAGATGGAATGAACCGAACAGAATTCCTTTTTACACGAGTAAGCGCATCAACCCGCTTTAGTAAGGCCAAATTAATGGGCACTTGCTTGGCATTCACGCTCTCTAAAATACTTTGACTTTGCTCTATTAGCTCGTTGTTATCCTTGCCCTCTATTTCCTCAATTCGCAATGCGTAGTTACCCCCTGCCAGATAAACGCTATCCTTATACGGCTCAGCCTCAAATATTACACGGTAAATATTTTCATCGCGACTTTGAAGATCCTTAATCACAGGTTGTAGTTTATCGAACCTTTTATCAAGATCGTGATACTGTTTGGCCAGCAGTACGCTTTCGTGCTTGAGCTTCTTTTCGATTGGCGTATCGAAAAAGAAGGAGTATACGGTATAGTAAATGGCCGATATAACGGCTGCTGTAATAAGAATAACGACAGCACGAACAATCCGTTTCTTTAACGTTGGCACCACCTTGTGGTAGCTCAACGAATCGGGATTAAAGTGGTACTTATGCTTGCTCATCGTCTTCTTCTTTTAGATTTAGGCAGGGCCTTCGCCGAATTCTTTGCCCGAGGAGCTTTATCGATTATGCTCTCGTACTCGCCAAGTGCCATGTCGCGGCTGAGATAGTTAAGTGGATTAACAGGCTTACCGCGTACCAAAACCTCGTAATGCAGGTGCGATCCGGTAGACTTGCCGGTACTTCCCATTAGCCCAATTTTCTCGCCACGCTTAACACGTTGGCCTGGCACAACCAGCACCCTCGACAGGTGGGCGTAACGTGTGTGGTAACCAAACCCATGGCTTACCAACACCTGATTTCCATACCCACGAAAAGCGTATTCCGATCCATCAACAACACCATCACCGGTGGCGTAAATAGGTGTTCCCTGAGGTCCTGAAATATCGATTCCCTCGTGGTATGCCCAGCGATGGTAAACAGGATCCATACGTCCGCCAAAGTTTTCCATCAGTCTAAGACGCCCCTTTAGCGCAACCGGGTTTATGGCCGGAACACAAAGCATCATCTTCTCCTTGCTTTTCGCTAGGATTGCCACCTTGTCGAACGATTTAGACTGGAGGTATATTTTTTTGGTGAGCATATCCAGCTTTTCGGAAATGGTCACTAGAATGTCGGAATTTTCGTAGCCTGCTAGTACTGCATACCTTTCGGAGGAGATTACGCCTGCCTCGCGAACCTGCTCTGGAATGATGTCGAGTTCGAATATGGAGCGGTAAACAGTATTATCGCGCTCCTGAAGGTCGGTTAATATCCTATCTACCTCGTCGAAACGCTTGTTGAGCAGGTCGTACTTAACCCTTAAATCAGCATTTTGGCGACGAAGGTTGTGAGATTTTGGAGTATCAAAAAAGAGCCCGTATACGACCATGAATACAGAAGCAATGGCAAGGCCCACAATGAAGGTAACAAGCCCTTTCGCGAAGCGAGTTTTCAGGGGAATGGCTACGATATCGAAGGTCAGCGTTTCGGGATTGAATCGATAATGTATCTTGGCCATTACACCTTGGGTTGATTTGTGAACAAATTGGTTGGATGGGCGACAAATCTAGCGGAAATAAACTAATTTTACAACCCGAAACGCCTCATACTATCGGCAATCGTTGCCTCTTTCGGTGCAATTAAACGCCCGAATTTTCAGGTATTTCCCCTACTTATTTGGCATTTTTTGGTGTAATAGGTAACTTGCGAAGCTCTTTGTTAAGAGCTTCTGTTTTTGAAATAAAGTAAAATTGAAATAAAGTCGATTCTCTATGAATTCGAATGACATTAGAAAAACATTCTTTGATTTCTTCCAATCGAAGCAACATGCCATAGTGCCATCGGCTCCTATGGTGGTAAAAAACGACCCTACCCTGATGTTTACCAACGCAGGGATGAACCAGTTTAAGGATATCTTTTTAGGCAACCAGCCGGCCAAGCACACCCGTGTTGCCGACTCGCAAAAGTGCCTTCGCGTGTCGGGGAAGCACAACGACCTTGAGGAGGTTGGTCACGACACCCACCACCACACCATGTTCGAGATGCTCGGCAA
>CAXYUU010000228.1:0-5722 GCA_964292015.1 uncultured Acetobacteroides sp. | reverse complement strand
GGTGCCGGTGGGGCGGGGTGGCTGGTGTTGTGTAAGCGACAACCTTTTTTAGGACGAGACATGGCATCAAAGCGACAGTAGATGAAGTGACAGCACTACTACCAAAGGATATCATACGCGTTGAGATGGTAGAAAATCCGGGAGAAAGATACGGAGACAGCTCCCTCGGTGCCGTTTTAGACATCATCGTGCATCACCGTCAAACCGGTGGCCTGATAAATATTCAGTCGACAAACTCGCCTCATGTGCTTTTCGGAGAGAACAACATTGCTGCAAAATTCAACCAGGGAAAGTCTCAGTGGGGTTTGAGCTACAGCTTGGGATACCGCGGTATGAAGAAGAACAGGACAGACAGGAGCGAGACGTTTTATCTTCAGAATGAGACAATACACCGTCTTCAACAAGGAATTGATGACCGCAGCTACTGGGCGGATCAAAACATTGACTTGTCGTATAACTTTGCCAATCCGGGAAAGACGGTATTCAATGCTGTTCTGAGAAACAACATTTATGCAGCTCCACATCAGGATGAAAAGAACAAGCTCTTCAACGCTTCAAGCGTCGATAGCTATATCTTCTCAACGCTTCGTAGTAGCAATCACAAGTACTCGCCTTCACTAGATCTTTACTTTCAGCGTCAGCTACCAAAGCAGCAGACGCTCACTCTCAATCTGACTGGAACGGCTATCAATACTGAGAGTGAACGTTCGTATATGGAAAGCACAGCAAGTGGTAATTCCCTTACAAGTATGGTGACAAACGTTGATGGCAACAAGCGCTCCATCATCGGAGAAGCCATTTACGACAAGCGGTTTACGACAATGCTGCTGAGCGCTGGATTTCGACACTACCAGATGCATACCGAGAATACGTATTCGGGATCAACCCCTATCATTTCGGAGATGGAACAGGTGCGATCAGCTGCGTTCGTGGAGATGCAGGGAGTCTTTAGCAAGGTTAGCTACGGTGTTAGTGCCGGAGCGACACGATCCTACTTCGAAGAGGGTGGACAGCGGCACACCTACTATACCTTTTTCCCTGTCGTGAGATTGGCATTCTCTCCTCATAAAAACGGGTACCTCAGCTACCGATTCAACACCGATCCGCAGCTACCGTCACTGAGCTCACTCACAAATGTCGAACAGGCGATAGATACCATACAGGTAGTGCGAGGTAACCCACTGCTTAAACCATACAACACGTACAATAGCCAGCTGAGCTACTCGTACAGCAAAAAAAAGATCGCTATACTCTTCAACGTCAACCATTCGTACAAAAGCGGCTGCATAATGGAATCGGTTTTTGCAGAAGGCCGCAATATGGTAAGTATGGATCAGAACCAAAGCTCATACCAATCCATGGAAGTATATCCCTCCATCATCTTCAGAGGGCTTACACTCTTCGGAATTAACAACTTCCTTACCCTTAGCCTCGAAGGTGGAGAGGGTTGCTACTGGAGCAACGGAAAGAGCTACACGCACTCTTACAAAAACCTCTTCTACAATACCCAATTCATGATGAGCTACAAGGAGTTTGCCCTGCTGGGACAGCTTAGCAAAAACAAAAATATCCTTATAGGTGAAACAATATACAAAGGCGAAAATCAGACAGCGCTTCTGGCAACGTGGACTCATAAGCGGCTACAGCTGGGTGCTGGTATCATGTTTCCATTCACCAATAGCTATAAGACAGGAAAGGAACGGTTGAGCAATGTTGCCCCATACACATCATGGACCTACACCAAAGAGGCTGGACAAATGATGGTAATTCGCTTCAACTACAATTTCGAATTCGGACACCATCATGATACAGCCGAAAAACGTACGAATAACAACGACAACGATAACGGAATCATTAAGCTTAACAACTAAAGTAGGCACTAATATACTAACCCCAATCCAAGCGTTGCGTCATCACACCGCTTGGTAACGCAAGGCCTCTGGCCTAATTCGCAGGTTAAAGCTACCGATTAACGATAGGTGTTATAAGGCGAGGTTTTCGACAGCTATAAAGGGAGCATTTGACTTGTTACAAAAACGCATTACTAAATAGTTGACATGGCAGGCCGGAGGCCTGCGATACCTGAGCGTAGCGAGACGCTACGCTCAGCGGGGGGTAGCAAATCTTACTTAATGCCTTGCTCATTTGCCTCCGTTTCATTGCGATTTAAAACCGCTATTTATGTTCGACGGCATTACAAATGCCGCCGAGCACCGTGCGCTGGTTAAACTAAGGCGAGCAGAGGGCTTCGCGCTGGGCACTACGTGCCGCTTAAAGCCCTATTTATTATAGGGCGTTTTTTATAATATTAATTTTTTTTTCTCTGTCAAATGAATACGTTTTGTCTGTCCTTTTGCAAAGTTCATAAAGTTGTAATGCTTTTTCAAGAAATACTCGCTTGGTATCTGAATTTTCATTTTCTCCAAAGAAAAATATTAATTCAGCCAATAATTCAAGATTCGCAGTTTTTAGTCCATTAAATTTAACTAGATACTCATTAATTGCCGAATCGTCAAGCGTTAAAAAATATTTTAAATTAAATCCAATTTCATTTAACAATTGTTCATTTGTTTTTTCAAAATCGTTATGTATCCTTATTGCAAGGTTTTCTGATTTATTAAAAAGGTTGCCTAAAATAGCTCGCAACACCAATCCTATTTTCTCAATTTCTCTCAATAAATAATCGTTCTGCTCCATTTCAAATTTCTTTATAAACAATAAACCCAATTTTTGATGGATGGTCAAAAACTAAAGTGCTTTTTTCTTTTCTAAGCATCCACAGAACCATAAAATCACCGGCAGTTGCTATCGTAAATATTATTCCAAATATTAACACAATCGGATTCCCCCTACTCCCCGTAGTCTAAATCAACGCACGGTGCTAGGCGAAGTCTGCGACTTCGACTTTGGTAAATAGCGGGTCTCAGACCGCAGCTAATAGGTAATCCAAGGCAAATCTATTTCGATAACATCCAGCACGCCATCCAAGCCAGCATAGGTACGTGCGCTCGAATATAGGAAATCTTCTGGTTTGGTAACAATACCTGCGCGTACAGGATTATCGTGCAGGTAATCTAACTTTTCTCTAATAAATTCGGAAGAATATAGATGAATGGCGTGATTCTCATGCGTCCAAAACTGGTACTTTTCGTTGCGCCCATGACGGCTTGCAGCAAACTCGACGCGATTGAGCATCCACTCCCTGCGGCTTTCGCGCCCTTCGGTAATTTGCTGTAAAATAGCCTTGCTGGTAAACTTCTTGAAATCGCGCAGCGTTGCGCTCAGCTCGCCAGAAGCGCTATTGGCAATCAGATGTAGGTGGTTCGACATGACTACAAAGGCAAATAGCTGTAAGTTTTTATTCAGCTGGCAGTAACGTAAACTATCCAACACAATGTCACGGTAGCATAGGCGCGTAAATATGTCCACCCAATCTACCACCTGCAGCGTAAGGTAATATAGCGCTTCCTGATCATTTATTTGATAGCCTGTTGTCATACCTGCAAGGTAGCAAATCTTACTTAATGCCTTGCTCATTTGCCTCCGTTCCATTGCGGTTTAAACCGAGCGCTATGCGCGAGTTCAGCGAAGCTAAACCGCAATTTATGTTCGACGGCATTACAAATGCCGCCGAGCACCGGGTCTCAGACCGCAGCTAATAGGTAATCCACGGTAAATCTATTTCGATAATATCCAGCACGCCATCCAAGCCAGCATAGGTACGTGCGCTCGAATATAGGAAATCTTCTGGTTTGGTAACAATACCTGCGCGTACAGGATTATCGTGCAGGTAATCTAACTTTTCTCTAATAAATTCGGAAGAATATAGATGAATGGCGTGATTCTCATGCGTCCAAAACTGGTACTTTTCGTTGCGCCCATGACGGCTTGCAGCAAACTCGACGCGATTGAGCATCCACTCCCTGCGGCTTTCGCGCCCTTCGGTAATTTGCTGTAAAATAGCCTTGCTGGTAAACTTCTTGAAATCGCGCAGCGTTGCGCTCAGCTCGCCAGAAGCGCTATTGGCAATCAGATGTAGGTGGTTCGACATGACTACAAAGGCAAATAGCTGTAAGTTTTTATTCAGCTGGCAGTAACGTAAACTATCCAACACAATGTCACGGTAGCATAGGCGCGTAAATATGTCCACCCAATCTACCACCTGCAGCGTAAGGTAATATAGCGCTTCCTGATCATTTATTTGATAGCCTGTTGTCATACCTGCAAGGTAGCAAATCTTACTTAATGCCTTGCTCATTTGCCTCCGTTCCATTGCGGTTTAAACCGAGCGCTATGCGCGAGCTCAGCGAAGCTAAACCGCAATTTATGTTCGACGGCATTACAAATGCCGCCGAACACCGTGCGCTGATTAAACTAAGGCGAGCAGAGGACTGCGTCTTCGACTTTGCTAAGTAGCGGTCTACCGACCGCCATCAAAAGTAGCAAAAAAGCCAAGCGCAGCCGTGGTGGTGGCTGCGCTGGTGTATGGTTTTGCTGGTTTGGCGGTTAATGGCGGTCAAAGACCGCTACTTAAGTTAGAGAGGTGTAATGCACCCCAACAGGCTAAAAGACATCTTACTTCTCATCTGCCCATTCCACCTCGATACAATTATCAATGGCTCGCATCTGGGCATATACCGCCATATCAGGATTGTGCAGGTCGAGCTCCAAAACCTCCACCTTGCCGTTGTAGCAGTGATCATCTTTGGTGCCAATAACCGCTGGATCGCGGTACCGCTTGGTAAGAAATATTTTCTCGATATCGGTGATGGGACGACGATACTCATATGTGGTTCGGAAGTCGTCAATAAATATTGCGCTTTTTGTTGGGTACTGTGGCCCAAAAAGAGCTTCTGCCTCGGAACCAAACTTACCATCAATGGCTTTGCTGTTCCCTTCATAAGTTAAGAAGGTTACAATATTTTCATCAACAGTTGTAACAAAATCCATCAGCGGGTAGAACGTTGTTATGTGCTTACCGCGCATCTGGATGGTTACCTGGTAGCTGAAAAACTCGGTTACCTCTGAGGGAGTGAGGTAACGTCTTAATACAACAAAATCAACCCACTTATATTCCTTCAGCTTATTTACATTTTCGATTGAAACGTCAATATTACCTTCATTGTAATAATCATACAATTTTGTAAACCCTTTTCTTTTATACTCTTCAAGTATTTGTGGATAATTATCAATTACTGTATAATTAAGCCGAACAAATGCATAATCCTTATTCTGATTATAGCATTCTCCATCAACTAGAATAATTTCATCAGAATAACTGTTAATCATTACCCTCTTTACTTTATTCTCTTCCATCCTTTATTTTCTTTATCATATTTGTAAGTTGCCTTAGGGGTGCCATTGGCATCGTAATACTCGAAGTAGTCGCCCTCCTTCAGCTCACGCCCGTTTATCTTGTACTCAAACATAATTCGGGAGTCATTGCCCAGCATACCGCTGCGCGTGTTGGGAGGTACATCGCCCGCATCCCCAATAGGGAAGCCAACCTTTTCGGGGTCCGTATTCCTAAACTTTATCACCACATAGCCATCATCGGGCATTCTAGTAAATTCACTTGTCTCATAGTCGAGCCGGTAATCCTTTATCAGCTGCTTCATGGATACCGGAGAAAAATCTTCGTTTCGGCCAATGTAGCCGGTAATGTTTCTATACTTAAGCTCAACAGGTATAAATTCTACCCCTTCTTCTATGCCTTTTAAAC
>CAXYUU010000227.1:0-5766 GCA_964292015.1 uncultured Acetobacteroides sp. | reverse complement strand
CATCTTCGACTTTATCGACATCTTTTTAAACTTATCCAACCAGCCCATTTACGTGTATTTAAAAATTAGAATTGCTCCAGTCGCACCAAACTTATAAAAAATTGTGTTATGAAAAACCAAATACGAATAAACATCCATAAATAAGTATCCTACCATGCATTGTTATTGCACTCATACACTGCCCTGAAAACAGCACAGCTACCGTGTAGCTATTCAGCACTCGTGGTATTGCGTATTGCGCATTGCGAGCAGAACCGAAAATGGTGTATCGGCTCCCTCTTACAACCTTTCGGTTCTTGATACGTGCGCATGATACCAACCATGGGGGCTGCCATTCTAAACAGCCCCAGCCACATTCTACTTGGAGGATTTATTCGCTTGCAGAACTTGCTTCTTAAGCACCGCATTTTCAGCAGTCAGCTCCTCTACCTGCCTGCGATACTCATTACTACTCTCCATTGCGGCCAGGAGTTTCCCTTCGGCCATCTTAATACTCGTAATATCGCGGGTTATTCCAAACGTCCCGATGATTCTACCATCAACATCAACAAGGGGCATTTTACTTGTATTCAACCACTCGACGGTACCATCGGGATAGGTAAACTGCTCCTCGACGTTTATTTTAGGGATGCCGGTTTGTAAAATCTCCTTTTCGTCGGCCAAGGTTTTATAGCCAACTTCACCAAAACGATCGATATCAGTTTTGCCAATAATCGACGATAATGGCTGTTCGTTTTTATCGAGGAGCGACTTGCTGACTCTGGTAATTCTACAATTCACATCCTTATAGTAAACCAAATCGGGTGTAAACTTTAGCAGATTGCTAAACAGCAGCTGCTCTTCGGCCAGCTGCTCCTGAACATGAACCTGATCGTCATGAATCCGACTCATCTCGTCTTGTGTCGACTGTAGCTCCTCAAGGTTTTGCCGCATCTCCTCCTCCTGTGCCACCATCTCCTCGGCCTGCTGCTGGGTTTGCACCAATAGCTCCGATGTTCGAATGTTAATTCTTACGCTCGATAGCGTCGAGGCGATACTTTCGGCAACCTTTTCGACAAACCGAATCTTGTAGTCGTCGATCTCGGTTAGCGATGCCAGCTCGATGACCCCATGCACCTCGTTGTTGAGCTTAAGAGGCACAAGCAAAAGGCTGGATGGTCGGCGATCGCCCAATCCGGAGGTGATGGTGATGTAGTCCTGTGGGATGTCGAGTAGGTAAACGGATTCCTTTTCGTAGAAGCACCGGCCAACTAACCCCTCCCCAACTTCAAGTCGCGACTCGTGCAGCTTGCGCCTATCGTAGGCAAAGCAGGCAGCCATCTCAACGTGAATATCGTCAGCATTTACATCGTTTAGAATAAATAGCCCGCCTTGCACCACATCGAGATACCGTACCAAGTTCTTAACAATACTGTACGACAGCTCCCTTACGTTATGGTTATTCTCGCGTAGCAGCTCGGCAAACTTGGCAATACCATTGGTTGCCCAAGCGTTCTTTTCGTCGTCGACCTTGCGCCTGGCGGCCTCGTTGTTGCTCCGCTCCAGGCTATCGCGCATGTCGACAAGCGACTTTCCGAGGTAGTCGTTGGCGCTGAGCAGGGTGTAGGAGGTGTTAAGATTTCCCCTACCGATACTTTCGGCAAATGCGGCTGTCTCCTTAAGGCCATCGATGAGGCTATTAACCGACTCGGCCATTTCACCTATTTCGTCCCGGTTCGAAAGCGAGAGCTTGTTGGCCTCCGAAACTTCGCCCTTGGCCAACTTTTTGATTGCCCGGGTTAGCTGTCCGATGGGTACCGTTAACCGTCGTGAGAAGATGTTGGTGGAAATAACAATAAGGATCAACCCAACAAGACAAAGAAAAGCAGCGATAAGGGTAATACGGGTGGCCTCGCGGTACATTTCGCCTTTGGGGATCGATATTCCCAAGGCCCAATACTTGCCATCGCTGCCAATGCTAATGGGAACAATGCTCGTGTAGTACGCTACCCCTTCGATATCCTCGTCGTACTTAATACTCTTGCCGGCCTTAATGCCATCGGTAACCACCTGCTGCTGCTTGGCATCCTTTGCCATTTCGCTATACTGCTTACCAATGAGCGACTCGTTCGAATGCGATACGATATACCCATTGGAGGTGAACACAAACGCGCGGGTATTGGGGTAGGGATTTATGTTTTTGGCCAGGTCGACGTAGGACGAAAGGCTAAAGTCGACACCGGCAACACCGGCAAACTGCCCCTTGTAGCTTACCGGTGCGATAATGCTCGTCACCAACGACTGCTGCCCCTTTGCGTTGGTGTCGAAGTAGGGGTCGAGAACCGTTAGCGACGGTTTGGCCTTTATTTGATCGTACAACCCGTTGGCATCCTCCCCCTTCATATTCCTATCCTCGAGGGTGAAGACCATCTTCCCATCAATCATTTCTGCAGCAAAGAGCTTACGCCCTGTTTTGGAGGCGTTCGTAGGATCGAACACGGAGTATTCGAGGGTAAACCATACCGACTTGTACTGCAAATTATCGTTCGCCAAGCTTAACAACAGGCGCTTGCTGAGCGAATCCTTGCTGGCTATACTTTTATCTAAATAAAACTTGGACGTTGATGCAACAGAGCTGGCGAAGGATATATCTTTGTTCAGATTTTTTGTGATATCTTTTGCGTGGTTTAAAACCATTTCGTCGGTTATGGCAATTGCCGACCTTTTGGAAATTGCTTTTATCGAAAAGGTGAGGTAAACCGATACCGCCAGAAGAACAAAACCGGCGAGTGACAATACGTAAAATTGGATTTTTGCCTTCAGGCTAAGCTGCTGAAAGGCCTTTCGGAAAGATAGCATAGCGAATAATTTTAAGCTTACTTAGAATTTTAACGCTGCAATTTAACTAAAATTTAACTACAAACAGGCATATACTATTAACCTAATCACCCCGCCTCATAATGAAAAACTCGTTTTTAACATTTCTGCTCCTCTTTGGAGCCACCTCGTTGGCCATAGCCCAACCAAAACCCGTATCAAGCCTATTCATTTCAGGCCCTTACGCCGTTAATGAGCCGGCGTTTGCCGCAAAAGCCAACGTAAAGGGCGACACCTTTTCGGCAAAGGAATTTCTGAAGATGGGCATCTCGCCATCGAACCTTAGCCTGATTGACGGCAAGGTGTGCAACGAGCAGGGAAATCCCGACAAGTCGTGGAAAAACGTGGAGGGCAAAGCTGGCGAGTACCTCCTTGCCACCGGAAAGCAGCCCTCGTCGATTGGCTACGCCCTCTTCTTTGTCGATGCCAACGCGTTTACCAAGGGCTCGATATCGGTAACCTCGCCCCTACAGTTCGAGGTTTATGTAGATGGCGCCAAGTCGACCGACAAGACCACGCTCGAAAAATCGGGAACCGAACCTAAAAGCGCCAAGGCCCAGGTATCCTTTACCCGCCAGCAGCACCAGGTAATGGTAAAGTACCTCATCCCGACAGGGTACGCCGACACCGCCAAGCTCACCATTAAGCTCGACGCTCCCGAAAATCAGGTAGCCATCAACGGCGCCAAGCGCATCCTCACCATCAACGATATTCTCGAAGGGGTAAAGGTTTCCTCCACCTCCATTGCCCCATCGGGCAGGTACGCCAGCGTTACCTTTTCGAAGGTTGACCCACAAACCGGTCGCGCAAGCCGCAACACCAAGTACTTCGACCTAAAAACCAGCAAGGAGATCAACCTTCCTTTTTACGGCTACGCGGCCAGCTGGATGCCTACCGGCAGCCGCCTTTGGTGGATCGACAGCAGCAACGACAACGCGCTAACCACCTACAACCTCGAAACGGGCGAGCAGGCGGTAGTCGCCAAAAACATTCCCTCGAAATCGGCGCTAACCTGGGCACCCAACGAGCAGTACGTTATTTGCTCGATAGAAGACGATGTTAAGGTAGAGGAAAAGGGGCTGATGCATCAAATCGTAACGCCCGAAGATCGCCAGCCGGGCTGGAGAGATCGGTCGTTCCTGTACAAAATCGACCTAGCTTCGGGCGTTAAGTCGCGCGTAACCTTTGGCAACAAATCGACCTACCTCAGCGACATCTCGTCGGACTCGAAGTGGCTCCTAGTTTCGATATCAACCGAGGTGTACACCGAGCGCCCCTTTTCGACCAGCAGCATCTACCGTATCGATGCCAACACCTTTAAGGTAGACACCCTGCTGAAGGATCAAAAGTTTATTGGCGGCGTAAGGCTATCGCCCGATGCCACCCAGCTGCTCGTACTTGGCGGGCCCGAGGCCTTCAACAAGGTGGGTCAGAACGTAAAAAAATCGCCCATAGCCAACAGCTACGACAACCAGGCCTTCATCTACACCATCGCCAGCGGTGCGGTGATGCCCATCACCAAAAGCTTTAACCCATCAATCGATGGTGCCGAGTGGAGTGCCGACGGTAAGGTGCTGCTGATGCAGGTAAGCGAGGGCGACCGCAACCTCCTTTACCAGTACGATATTGCCGCTGCCACCTTCACCAAAATGCCCACCAGCTGCGACGTGGTAACCGCCGCCGACTACGCCAAGGATGGCTCGGGAATGGTGTACTTCGGACAAAGCGCCAGCTACCCCAGCGTGGCCTACTACCACAACCTCGCCACCAAGAGCACCATCACCCTTGCCGATCCGGCCAAGGATAAGATGGCGCAGATACAGCTCGGCGAGATGCACGACTGGAGTTTTAAGGCAAAGAATGGGGCCACCATCGAAGGTCGGTTTTACCTTCCTCCCGGTTTTGATGCCACCAAGAAGTATCCCCTTATCGTAAACTACTACGGAGGCACCACCCCGGTGGAGCGCAACTTCGACAGCCGCTACCCGCTACACCTGTATGCCGCCATGGGATACGTGGTGTACCTCATTGAACCCAGCGGAACCATTGGCTACGGACAGGAGTTTTCGGCTCGACACGTAAATGCCTGGGGCAAGTTTACCGCCGACGAAATTATTGAGGGAACCAAAAAGTTCCTTGCCGAGCATCAGTATGTCGATGCCTCGAAGGTGGGCTGTATTGGCGCATCATACGGTGGCTTTATGACGCAGTACCTGCAAACCCGCACCGATATTTTTGCCACCGCCATCTCGCATGCCGGTATTAGCGACGTGACCAGCTACTGGGGCGAGGGCTACTGGGGTTACACCTACAGCTCGGGGGCTACCGCCAACAGCTACCCCTGGAACAACCCAACACTGTACACCGTTCAAAGTCCGTTGTTCAGCGCCAACAAGGTAAATACACCTATCCTATTCCTACACGGACAGGAGGACACCAACGTGCCCATTGGCGAGAGCATCCAGATGTACACCGCCCTTAAAATTTTAGGTAAAAAAACCGAGTTCGTAACCGTAGCTGGCGAGAACCACACCATTGCCGGCTACAAGGCCCGCATCGCGTGGAACAACACCATCTTTGCCTGGTTTGCCAAGGATCTTAAAGGCGAATCGGACTGGTGGAACGAGCTGTATCCGGTAAAGAATTTATAGCCTACCCCATTTTTACAAGCGCCCCCCAAGCATTCGACATGCTTGGGGGGTTTTCTTTTTCCTACCCGCTGCCGACATCGATTGGTGTCCACTCACCAACACCTGGAAATGGAAAACAACCGATTGGTGTCCACTTACCAGCACCTGGAAATGAAAAACAATCGATTGGTGCCCACTCACCAGCACCTGGAAATGGAAAACAACCGATTGGTGTCCACTCACCAACACCTGGAAATGGAAAACAACCGATTGGTGTCCA
>CAXYUU010000226.1:0-5770 GCA_964292015.1 uncultured Acetobacteroides sp. | reverse complement strand
TGCCCGACTACGTTATTGGCGATCTCGACTCGCTGAGTCCCGAGCTGCTCGACAGGCTTGGCGATAAGGTTATTCGCATCGAGTCTCAGGATACCAACGATTTGACCAAGGCATTTAACCTTGCCCTTTCGTTACGGTCCGAAAAGATCGTGATACTGGGGGCTACCGGTTTGCGCGAAGATCATACGTTGGGCAACATCTCGCTTTTAGCCCGCTATGCCCTGCAGGCCGATGTGCTGATGTACACCGACCACGGCAGGTTTATGGCCATCTCCGAAACCACCACCATTCCTAGCCATCGAGGCCAGCAGGTCTCCATCTTTTCGCTAACCCCAAGCATCCCGATATCGTTTACGGGTCTTAAGTGGGATGTCACCGAACGTCCCCTGCTTACCTGGTGGGAGGGAACCCTAAACGAAGCGTTAGGCGGTAGCTTTACCATCCAATTTACCGACGGCAAGGTGCTGGTTTACCAAGTTTACGAAAGCTCCATCGGCAGGTAGCCGGTTGGTAAGGTGCTCGCTTAGGTTAAGCGTTCTGCTGTGCGGCCGCTAGGTGTTGGTATCGGTTAGCACGTTGATGCTGCCGTAAGCTGCATGTATATGCTTGTTCGGAGGGTCGATGTTCTGCTTCACCCAGCGGGTATGCTCGAAGCACGGCTGGGTTACCCATCAGCATTAACGAAAAAAGGAGCGCTACCTCAGTAATGCTCCTTTGTTTATATAAGAAAGAAAAGTTTAGCGAGCTAAACGGTTTTGTTGTAGCATAAAATGAGCTTCGAATGGCGGGCGTACTCCACGTAAACCTTATCGCCCGGATTAAACTGATCCCAGGTTTCTGATTTTAGCAGGTTAAAGCTCATGGTGTTGAAAACCTTGGTGCCATTCAGCTCCATTACCAGGTTTCGTTTTTTGTTCAACGATATTTTCTCCTTGATAATTGCGGTTCCTACTACCTTAATACGTTCTTTTAGATCTCGAAGAATGGCAACGAACTTGTAGGTAAACAGAATTCCCCATCCAATAAAGTTTAGCGGAAGGCCAAGAACAATACCCCCAACGCCTAATCCCAAAAACGAAAGCGCGATAATTAGCAGTGCAGACGAGCCAGCATATACCCAATACCGCTTAGTTAACCCTTTTATGTACCTACGGATAAGCTGAATTTCTCGTCCTGTTAGGCTGTCAAAGTTGTAAATAAGCATATAGCATGTATTAGTTGATTAAAAATCCCCCCTAAATCCAAACGCGTGTAAAAGTAGAAAATAATATGCAGTATTTTTAGCGTGATTCCGTTTTAACAACGATAGATTCTTTTTTCATGCGATGTTTTGGCCTCTTTAGGGTGGCAATCCGACTACCGCTTAAGCCAAAATTGCGACACAAGGCTTTTCTGCTCCTCTATTTACGTATCTGGATCCTCGTGCCCCGTTTTGCAATTGTTGTGTAACGTTATATTTATCCCAACTTTCCCCGAAATGTTAATTGAACTTCTTAGATTTGTCGCAACGATCACATGTTAAGGTTTACTTAGAAAACCCATTTTTTATGTCTGTAGAAAGCAACGTACGAGTGGTAACCACTCACCGTCTTATAGAGATGAAGGCCAAGGGAGAGAAAATCGCCATGCTTACGGCGTACGACTACTCGATGGCGCACATTCTTGATGCTGCTGGCGTTGATGTCCTTTTAGTTGGCGATTCGGCCTCGAATGTAATGGCTGGGCATAAGTCTACGCTCCCCATTACGCTCGACCAAATGATATACCACGCTCAATCGGTCGTTCGTGCCGTAAAGCGTGCCCTTGTTATTGTGGACATGCCTTTTGGAACCTATCAGGGGAATTCGAAGGAGGCACTAGCCTCGGCCATCCGCATAATGAAGGAGAGTGAAGCCGATGCGGTGAAGCTCGAGGGCGGCATCGAGGTTATCGAGTCGGTTCAGCGTATCCTATCGGCAGGTATTCCGGTTATGGGCCACTTGGGCCTTACCCCTCAGTCTATCCATAAGTTTGGCACCTACTCGGTTCGTGCAAAGGAGAAGGATGAGGCGGAAAAGCTGGTTCAGGATGCTCACCTGCTCGAGGTGGCCGGCTGTTTCTCCATCGTGCTAGAAAAAATTCCGGCCTCCTTGGGCGCTCAGGTGGCTCGCGAGCTGAAAATACCAATCATCGGTATCGGCGCGGGCAACGGAGTCGATGGCCAGGTGCTGGTTTCGCACGATATGATGGGCATTACCCACGAGTTTTCGCCCCGGTTCCTTCGTCGCTACCTTAACCTGTACGACGAAATGAAGGGAGCCTGCCAGAGCTACGTGAAAGATGTGAAGAATAACGATTTTCCTAACGAAACCGAGCAATACTAAAAATGGCATTTAACCCCGACAATATAATTTACGAGGATAACCATATTCTAGCCTACAACAAGCAGGCTGGCGATATCGTTCAGGGTGACAAAACGGGCGATATGCCGCTATCCGAAATTGTGAAGGCGTATATTAAGGAGCGCGATGCCAAGCCAGGCAACGTTTTCATGGGTGTTACCCATCGTATCGATAGGCCTACAACCGGTGTGGTTATTTTTGCCAAGACAAGCAAGGCGCTCGAACGCATGAACGAGCTGTTTCGCGAAGGAGGGGTCGATAAAACCTACTGGGCCATTGTAAAGCAAGCGCCTGCAAAGGACGAGGATTTGCTCGTAAACCACCTGTCGCGTAACGAAAAGCAAAATAAAAGCTACGTTTCCAAAACGGCAACGGCCGAAACAAAGGAGGCAAAGCTGAAGTACAAGGTGATTACCAAAAGCGACAACTACTCGTTGCTCGAAGTGCAGCTTTTAACCGGCAGGCACCACCAGATACGGGTGCAGCTATCGAGCATTGGCTCGCCAATTAAGGGCGATTTGAAGTATGGCTTCTCCCGATCGAACCCCGATGGGGGAATTTGCCTCCACGCTCGGAAGGTGGAGTTTATCCACCCAATTAAAAAGGAGAAGATTACCATTATAGCTCCAGTTCCTAACGATCCGTTATGGCATTTCTTTGACAAAGCGGTAGCGTAAGCTTTCATACCTACAAAAGCCTAGTAACGAGCCCTCGTTGCTAGGCTTTTTTGTATCCCGAGATGAACGTGTAGGAGGGAGCCTTTTACTGCTCGATGCGGTGTTGATGCAGAGTCGCTGCTTGACAATACACGGTGTCCACTCCACCGTTTCAACAACACAGTGTACCTCAAGCCACGCTAAATTGCCTAAAGTGGAAATTCCGAGCGGAATTTTGTACTCCAACCCGCTGGAATGCAAAATTCCGATCGGAAATTTACGTTCTGCTTGCCCCGCGTATGAAATTCGGATCGGAATTTTGCATTCTGCTTGCCCCGCGTATAAAATTCAGTTCGGAATTTTGCGTCCCGCTTGCCCCGCGTGTTAAATTCCGTTCGGAATTTTGCGTCCGTTTTGCCCCGCGTACAAAATTCCGTTCGGAATTAAGCCTCGTGGCCTATGGCCGAACCTCCAGCGAACCGATTCGGGGGAATTTTAAAGAACATCCCCCCTAAATTTGCGGGTTTGCTATTTCGCACGCTTTTTTGTTGGCTTTATTTTGATAAAAAAGGTGGCCGCTCAGCATTTATGGTGCTGAGTACTAACAAAGGTTTAGGCTCCTGTCGTGGCATATTCTTCATAATTTTGGTAACTATGCGGTACGAAAAAGTAATCTCTTCGGTTAATTCTTTAAGTATGGTACTTTGAGTTCTAAAAATTTATATTTTTGGATCCTTAAAGCTATTAATTGAAGCTTTAATAAAGCGAAATTGTATGAAACTGTTAGTTAAGAACATCAAAAGGCTGGTTCAGGTAGAGGATATGCCCCGAAAGTGGGTTGCTGGCAAGGATATGAAAGAGCTTCGATCTATCGAAGATGCCTACCTGTATATATACGATGGCCTTTTTGCCGATTTTGGGCCAATGAGCCGCTGTCCCGAGCATCCCGATGCCGAGGTGGTTGATGCTACTGGATGTATGGTTTTTCCATCTTTTTGCGATTCGCATACGCACCTGGTTTATGCCGGAAGTCGCGAAATAGAGTATATCGATAAAATAAGAGGATTGTCGTACGAGGAGATTGCCCAAAAAGGCGGTGGAATTCTCAACTCGGCTCAGCGCTTGCGCGAGGCTTCGGAGGAGGAGCTGTTTGTTTCGGCAATGGAACGCGTTAACGAGATTATTTCGCTTGGCACAGGGGCGGTAGAAATAAAAAGCGGGTACGGTCTATCAACCGAGTCGGAGCTCAAGATGTTGCGCGTTATTCGCCGCATTCGTTGCGAATCGCCTATCGCCGTAAAGGCTACCTTTTTGGGGGCTCACGCGGTTCCGTTGGAGTATCGTGGTCGCCAATCGGAGTATGTCGATCTTATTATTAAGGAGATGATCCCTCAGTTAGCTGCCGAAAATCTTGCCGAGTATATCGATGTGTTCTGCGATAAGGGCTTTTTTACGGTCGAGGAAACCGATCGAATGCTCAATGCCGCGTTTAAGTACGGCCTTCGTCCAAAAATTCACGCCAACGAGCTTGCCCTTTCGGGGGGGATTCAGGTAGGGGTTAAGCACTCCGCCTTATCTGTCGACCATCTCGAGTTTACCGGCGACGAGGAAATTGCGGCACTGCTCGACTCTACTACTATGGCCACGTTACTTCCGGGTGCAGCATTTTTCTTGGGTATGGACTATCCTCCTGCTCGTAAAATGATCGATGCCGGTTTGCCGGTGGCTATTGCATCCGACTATAATCCAGGTTCCTCGCCATCGGGTGATATGAAGTTTATCTTAAGCTTAGCCTGTGTGAAGCTGAAGATGGTTCCCGAAGAGGCAATCAATGCGGCAACCATCAACTCGGCTTACGCCATGGGGTTGAGTAGCACGCATGGATCCATCTCCAGAGGTAAAATAGCCAACTTCTTTATTACAAAACCAATACCGTCGTACGAGTATCTGCCTTATGCCTATACTCAAAAGTTGGTCGATAGGGTGTTTTTAAACGGTAAAATCGTATAGCTATGAAGAGAACACGAATGATTATTATTTCAGCGGCTCTTATTTTGGCCGTTTGTAGTGTAGTTGCGCAGGTTGCCAAGAAAAGCACGAAGAAAGTGGTAAAATCCACAGCTACTACCAAGTCAAAGACTTCAGGGTCGGCTGTTTCATCGCTTCTGTCGTTAACCAATACCGATTATTCTAATGGGTTGAAGGATGCACTTAAGATTGCAGCAACCAAATCTGCCGCGTCGGCTTCCATGCTCGATGGGTTCAATAAGAATATGGATATTCGTATTCCTTTTCCTAAAGAGGCTATTGCCGTAAAAGAGTATGCCGTTAAGCTTGGGTTGCAAGGTCAGGTTGATACTTTCGAGGAGCAGCTGAATAGGGCAGCCGAGGAGGCATCTAAAAAAGCCGCTCCTGTATTTTTGGCTGCAATTGTAAAAATGACCATTGCCGATGCGGCAAAAATTGCTACTGGTGAACGGAATCCCGCCACTACCTACTTACGAAACACCTCTGGCGTGGAGCTGGCTAACCAGCTTAAGCCAATTGTTGTCGACGCGCTTGCACAGGTTGCCATAACTAGGTATTGGAAGCCTTTGGTTGATAAGTATAATAAGGTATGTCCATTTCTAGGAAAAGAGCAGGTGCAGGCCGATTTGGACCAGTATGTTACCGACAAGGCCGTTGATGGTTTGTTTGTTTTGGTAGAAAAGGAGGAGGCTAAGATTCGTCAAG
>CAXYUU010000225.1:0-5792 GCA_964292015.1 uncultured Acetobacteroides sp. | reverse complement strand
AACGCCCTTTTTCTCTGAATTTTGCCCGACGTCGCCGTTTTTTACGGCAATTTTCTCTGAAAAAACGGCGATTTTCTCTGAATTTTGGAGAAAAAAGGGCAATAATCAAAGTTTTTTTCCAAAAACACATCCTTTTTCCAACCATTTTAAATGCTGATTATCAGCATAAGAAGCCCATCACCAGCCCATGCTAAGCCTAGCGCCACACTATGCCTAGCTGCGCAAAGTTTCGAGCCAAATTGAAAACGTTCCGCTCTGCTTAAAACCAAATTTTAAACGCGAAAGCACCAGGAACTACCTGCAGCAGAAGCCGAAAAACGAATCGGCCTACCTGCTGACGATGCTGTAGAGGTGCATGCTGCAAACCGTACCATCCTTAATGGCGGCCTTTTCGAGGATGCAGCTAAAGGTGAAGCCCGCCTTTTGGAGCACCTTTTGCGAGGAGAGGTTGAAGTCGAATACCTCCGAAAAGATCCGGATCAGCCCGAGGTGCTTAAAGGCGTACTCAACAATGAGCGATATGGCCAAGGTGGCAATCCCCCTATTCCAGTAGGGCTCGCCAATCCAGTAACCCAGCTCGGCCGACAGGCGTTGAACATCGGCCTTTACCACCAGCCCGATACATCCCACCAGCTCGCCCCGATACTCGACGGCAAAGGTGGTTACCGGAAAGCAGGTGCTGCAGTAGCTGATAAAATTTTCGGCATCCTTTACGGTGTAGGGGTTGGGAATGCTATCGCGAAGGTTTTTCAGTATCGACGGGTTGCTCATCAACGTAGAGAGCAGCTCCTTATCGAGCACCGAAAAGGGGCGTAAAACGACATCGTTACTGCGAAGCTCTACCTTCATGGCGTTGGGTTTGGGTTACGGATTTTTCGAAGCAGAAGAACTGGCCTTTCCTAAATGTAACCACCCCAACCTGCTGATAGGCGAGCCGGCCATACAAGCCTACCGATACCGGATTTTGGATAAACGTGTCGAGCCGAATGGCGGAGTAGCCCCCTTGCTGCGCGTAATCTTCGGCAAGCGCCATCAGCCGCTTGGCCACCCCCTGCCCCTGATATTGCGGATGAACGCACAGCCGGTGCACCACCAGCTGGCGCCCTTGGGTTAGCTGCCAATCGACATCGGCATACTCCATGTCCTGATGCTCGTTCAGCACCACCATTCCCTTAAGGACACCCTCCTCGTCGAGCACCATTAGCGTCTCGCCAGCGACATCGGCACAAATGGTTTCCCTATCGGGATAAACCTCGTCCCACTGAAGGATACCCTGCGCATTCATCGATGCGGTGGCGGCACCGATTAAGTCCATCAAGATACCAACCTCTCCTGCCGTGGCTCGTCTAATCATCACCTAATTTTAAAGTTCGAAACGTTCGGGTCTACCGCTTTAGGACACCCTGAGCATAGGTCTCCTCCTTTACCACCTTACCATCTTGGTCGTAGTACTTCGATTTGCCATCGCGCAATCCCGAGTAAATCTTAAAGTCGCACCTGTTTTGACCGTTATCGTACGCCTCCACGAACCTACCGGTGTAGGGTTTGCCGGTTGGCAGGTCGAGGTAGTTTTCGACAGGTGTGCCCTTTTTGCTGTAGTCGACAACTACCATAATCTCCATTTCGTAGCTAAATCGCTTCCACCTATCCACCTTGGTATTGTGGCGGTACCTGCCCTCGAACAGCACCACGTTATCCTTACCGTAGCCCTTAATCTCGCCATCGGCGCCCCCCTTGGTCGAATCGGTGCTGTTAACGGCGTTGTCGAGGAATATCTTTTCGAAGGTGTCTACGGTAATGGGCTTGCAATTTTTTTTGTTGAGCCAGTATCCGCAGGTGGTGAACCCCTTTTCGTTTTGGGTAACCAGCTTGCAGCGCATCTCGCGATCGTTATCCGCAACCACATCCACGGTACGGCTTACGGCCTTTCCCAACGAATCGTAGAGGCTTAGCTTCAGCAGCTTTTCGTTTTCGATCAGCTTTTCGCGAAGCGGCTTGCCGCTCCAGCTATACTCCACCATGCGTCCGTCTACCTTTCCATTTTTAAGGCTATACCGTTTTATGGTAACGTTGTCGATGGTGCTTACCGTCCATTCGCCCACCTCCATGTTCCGAATAAACGATCCCTTGTGGAAAACCATCGTAGGCTTGCCCTGCTCGTCGGGCTGGGTGCGGGCAATGGTCCACTCGCCATCGCGACTGCCATTGGCCATACTTCCACGGGCAACCACAACGCCATTGGCATCGCGGCACTCGTACGAGCCATTTAGCACGCCGTTGCTGTAGGTGCGCATCTCGGTTTGCCGTGCCTTAACGATATTGGGAGTTCCGCTCTTAACCTCGTCGGAGTCGAAATGAAAAACATCCACCCGCCCATCGAGGCGACCTGCGCGGTAGGTGCCAATGCGTAGGCTATCGCCCTGCTGCTCCCTAAACTTACCATCCCTGACGCCTAGTAGGTAGCCAACGTATTCGCAAACCACCTTTTCGCCACCTGCGGTCGAGGTCGTTTCCCAGTAGCCATTTCGTAGGCCGTTGTCGTAATCGCCGGTTACCGTATACTTTAGATTTCCGCCATCGTACACATTTTTCACGTAGCGGCCATGTAGCGAATCGCCCTTC
Organism: uncultured Acetobacteroides sp.; assembly: GCA_964292015.1. Classification (GTDB taxonomy): domain Bacteria; phylum Bacteroidota; class Bacteroidia; order Bacteroidales; family ZOR0009; genus Acetobacteroides. Next base: position 3,170 of record CAXYUU010000225.1, on the reverse strand, counting down.
ATGGTAAACTTAGCTAGAATGTTTCCTTCGGGGGTGTAGTCTGCAAAAACGCCCTCCTTCTTACCGTTTACAAAGGTGCCCAAATGGGTAACCTTTCCGTTGGCATACTCCCTAACCTCGCCCGAAACAAGGCCGTTTTGAAAGGTTCGCTCAGCCTTGAGGGTTCCATCCTCCTCGTATTCGGTAGCCAAGCCCTGCTTCACTCCGGCAGCATAGGCTGCTGTTGCGCTCAGCTTTCCGCTGGGATAGTACTGCTTCATTATGCCATCTATCTTACCACCCCTAAGGGTGTACTCGCTCTTTAACGTTCCACCGGGGTAGGTTTCGCGCTTGGTGCCATTTACGCTATCGAAGGCGCCAAACATGGGAAAAAGATCGACCGAGTAGGAGGTTGCCGGGGTGTTGGTAAGCCTATCGGCCAGCTTGCCGGTGGAGGTGTTAAACACAATCCAGCTTGTTGGATTCTTATAGCTAACCGCCGAACCATCGGTACGAACATCGGTGCTCACCTCCTTAAGCTTTAGCATCAGCGTGGCCTTCTTCAACCCCTTTAAGGTCGATTCGGTTCCAAACTCGTAGCTGAGCTTGCTGGGCTTTTCGTTTAAAATGGTGAGCATGATCCAAGCCGCGGCCCTATTGGAGTCCTTCTCCTTTTTAAACGACCACATCACCACCTTACCCTGATCGGTATTGGAGGTTTCGAAAAAGGTCCACTTCTTCTTTTTTAGAAACGTATCAACCTGCTCCCATTTTGCCTTTTTACCCAAATTCACCAGCTCGCTAAGGGTCAGATTTTGGGCAAATAGAGGTGCTGCAAATAGTAGAACAGCCCAAAAGGTTAAAAATTTCTTCATCGATAACGGTATGTTAAGTTCAATTTAGTATGATCTACGAGCCAACGCACCTAGTAAGGTAGGGCACAGCATTTAACCATTCGAAGATGCACAAAAAATGGCGGAGAACAAAAAAGGGAGTAAAAAGAAGTTATTTCAGAAGTTATTTCAGAAGTTAACGAAGTTAGAGAAGTTAAAGAAGTTAGAGGAGCTTGGGAAGGAAGAAGGGAAGGACCAAATTCCTTTATATAATATCACGAAGCTTACGCCAGCAATACTTGACGGCCTACGCCACGTTTTTTTCCGGCTTTTGCGATACGGGTGTCGTGTGTCGTAATACCAAGTAATTACTTAAGAATACACCTACGCGAGGGAGTAGGAACAGGATCAAGCAATCGCCCAGCTGGGTCGCTGGCATTATTCGCCCAAAATTGTACCTTTGCCCCCTAACGATAACCCAATGGAAATGCTTCTTCTTGAACCCCAAAGCTGGAAAGACTACGAGCTCATCGACTCGGGAAACTTCGAAAAACTCGAGCGATTTGGCCCCTACGTGGTGGCCCGTCCCGAACCTCAAGCGGTTTGGAACAAGTCGCTTTCCGACAGCGAATGGGAACAGATGGCCAACGCCTACTTCAAAAAGGACAAAATAGCGCAAAAGAGTGGTAGCGATGAACGTGGTACCTGGATCAAGAAAAAGGGAATGCCCGAGCAGTGGGTTGTTTCGTACCAGTACCAAGATTTGGCGCTGAAGATGCGCCTTGGGCTAACCTCATTTAAGCATGTGGGCCTTTTCCCCGAACAGGGCGAAAACTGGAACTACATCAACCGGGTTATTAAGTCGATGAAGACTCCACAACCCAAAATCCTCAACCTGTTTGCCTACACGGGTGGCGCATCCATTGCCGCCAAAGCATCGGGTGCCGATGTTACCCATGTTGATTCGGTAAAACAGGTGGTGTCGTGGAGCCGCGAGAATATGGTGCTCAGCGGCCTCGACAATATCCGTTGGATTGTTGACGATGCCATGAAGTTTGTTCGCCGCGAGGTGAAACGTGGCAACAAGTACAACGGCATCATACTCGACCCGCCAGCCTACGGTCGCGGACCCGATGGAGAGCGCTGGATTCTGGAGGAGGGCATTCTGGAGCTGATTCAAAGCTGCCGCGAAATGCTCGATCCTAAGGAGGGATTTGTTGTGCTTAACCTTTACTCGATGGGCTTTTCGTCGATTATTGCCGAAACCCTCATTCGTCAAACCTTTGGAAAGGAAATTAACCTCGAAAAGGGCGAGCTATACCTCAACGACCGCTACGATAAGAAGCTGCCGCTTGGCGTATTCTGCCGATTTACCAACTTCTAGAACACTGATTAAACAGATTTGCACCGATTATACCTGCTATATCTAGCAAGTAGGACAACAACATAAAAAAAGATGAAGCGGGTATGCTTCATCTTTTTTATTTTCTATTCCTATCCAGCCCCTGCCCTCCATCGACGGATCGGCAACTAGCTAGCTTAGGGGTTTAATAGTTGGCTCACCCTTCACTTCTCTCTTTTCACTTTTGGCAACTTCCACCTTCTCCCTTTTCAACCGGGCCATATAGAAGCCACCGCCACCACTTGTAGCCGAGATGGAGCAATCCTCGACAAGCGAAAACTCGGGTCTAACGGCAAGGAATGCGTCAACCTGTCCACGGTTTTCCGATTTCAGAATGCTACAGGTTGAGTAAACCAGCTCGCCACCGGGCCTAACCATCTTGGAGTAGCGGCTAAGGATGTCGGCCTGCTGCTTCTTTACATTCTCGATACTTTCGAGCGTCATACGAAGCTTCGACTCTGGATTGCGACGGAAAACACCCGTACCCGAGCAGGGAACATCAAGAAGTAGATGGTCGACCTTGTCGTACAACCGCTTTACCACCTTGGTGGTATCGAGCAGCCTAGTTTCGATGTTGGTAACCCCATTCTTTAGCGCACGGCGCTTGAGCTCATCGAGCTTTTGCTGGTATAGATCCATGGAGATGATACGGCCACGGTTACCCATCAGCGCACCCAGGTGCAGCGACTTGCCACCGTTACCCGCACACGCATCGACCACCAATCCCGAGCCTTTGTAGCTCCTTAACAGGAAGGGCGCCACCTGCTGCGACGAAATATCTTGAATCTCTAAAAGTCCTGATTTAAACGGAACAGTTCCAAAAAGCTCCTTACCACCAATTACCTCTATGGCATCGGGGTACCCCGAAACTGGCCTTACCATCACCGCCTGCTTACGAAGCTCCTGGATAAGGTTAGGCATATCTATTTTAAGGGTATTGGCTCGGATATAGCGTG
>CAXYUU010000224.1:0-5796 GCA_964292015.1 uncultured Acetobacteroides sp. | reverse complement strand
CGCGAAGCTCAATCAGCGCTATCGTTGACTTCGTGGAGCTCGCGTTGATCGGTTCCGTGACAAGCACGGGATGAGACTCCGAGGAAAGTTCCCCCCTAAATTGCTGACATTGCTTTTCGAGGAGGGGTGCCCGCAGGGCGGGATGGTTTTCTTTGCAAACAGGTTGAATGAATCGATCTTGCTCATACGCTACTTTTAAACGCAAAATCGCAGGGGTAATGGTAGCGACTGAAGGAGCAACGGTTGTGCTGCCCTTTAGGTTGGCAACAGACCTAAAAATCCCCCTTGCGGATGATGTTGCGAAGGCGCCTGTGTGTTTAACATACATTTCATCAATCGTAATTGGCCGTACTAAGATGTCGTAATTCTTTTTTACTATATTTGCAGAACCAATTTATAACCCAGACATACTTGGGATATCGATCTTGCAAGCCCAGATACCCTAGTCAGTATCTGGGCATTTTTTTATACATCGCGTGACATTTCGTGTATAATTACATACATTTATGAAAATGTCGCCGCCATGAAAAGATCGTTACTAATCCTCGCTTTTACTACGCTTACGATGCACCTTTTCGCATCGGAATGTACCAGTAGAACCATCAAGCTACCTGCCTTTAACAAGATCGCCATCATTGGCGGCTATAAAATATCCGTAGTACAGTCGAACACCCCTACGCTTGTAATTACGGGTAAAACGGCAATCGTGCAAAAGATCAAGGTGAGCGTTAGGGATGGCCTGCTAATGGTGGAAATGCCCAAGTATAAAGACCGTCGTATGCGGGTAAAAAGCGACGAAATACCAACCATCCGGCTTTCGTTTAAGCGAATAAACAACCTATTTGCCGATGGCTTCGTTGATATTTCGTCGGTAAGGCAGCTGAGGTTCGGCAACCTTACGGTAAGGCTAAAGGGTTCGAGCAAAATGAACATCTCCCTGAGCTGTAGCTACCTCGAGCTGGAAACGAACGGGGCAACCTACATCAACCTACAGGGAGTAGCCAAATCGCTTAACCTCCACATGAGGGGCGCCGGAATGTTTGACGGCTACAACCTGGTGACGCAAAAAACAGACGTTACCATAGACGGAACCGGGAAGGCCCGAATAAACGCACAGGAAAAGCTGAGCGGACAAATTAACGGCTTTGGAACGCTATTCTACAAAGGCAATCCTACTGTTGACGTTTCGAAGAACTTTGGTATTGTGAAACAGCTGCCCTAGCTCGACCTGACGTGTAGGACATCTACTGGGCAAGGTAACATCGTAATGGGGACAAGGATACGGCTTGTTGTGCTACCGATTTCGACGCATGGAGATATAAAAAACGCGACCCGAATGGGTCTCTTTTTTTTATCTGCTCCAAAATACTAGAGGACATGTACAGCAACAACTGTATCCATCCCTTTTTGGATAGCGTCAATATTCATTGGTACAAGATGGTGGTGACGTTCGGGTAACGATTTCTCGAGACCTTTGTGCACGTTTTCCATCTTCACAATATTCTTGATCTTTAAGAAAGCACCTAAAACAATCATGTTAAAGGCCTTCGCATTGTTCATGCGAGCTGCTTCTTCGGCAGCATCAATCTTGTAGATATTGATATCCGTACGGGTTGGATGATTAACAATACCGTTTGGATCGTAGATAAGCACACCACCAGGCTTTACCAGGCTGGAAAACTTATCCATAGACTGCTGGTTAAGAATGATAGCGGTATCGCACTCGTGTACAATAGGCGAGCTGATTCGGTCGTCGCTAAGGATTACGGTAACGTTGGCAGTACCACCACGCATTTCGGGTCCATACGATGGCATCCAGCTAACCTCTTGCCCTTGCATGATGCCAGAATAGGCAAGGATTTTACCCATTGATAGAACACCTTGTCCACCAAATCCAGCTATAATGATTTCTTCTTTCATTGCTTTAGAAATTTAGATGTTAGGAGGGCTATTCGTCTTTTAGATCGCCAAGTGGATAGTATGGAAACATATTTTCCTCCATCCATTGGTTCGATTTAACAGGAGACAGCTTCCATCCAGAGCTACAAGTACCAACAACTTCAACAAAAGAAGTTCCCTTAGAGGCAGCCGAATTTTCGAACGCCTTGCGGATAGCCTTCTTAGCCTTACGAACAGCAGCAGGAGACTGAACACTTTGGCGAGTTACGAAGGTAGTGCCAGGTAGCTGGGCAATAAGCTCGGTAATGCGCAATGGGTGCCCATTCAGCTCAACGGTACGACCGTAAGGAGTGGTTGCGGTTTTCTGTCCGATAAGGGTAGTTGGAGCCATTTGGCCACCAGTCATACCGTAAATGGCGTTATTAACGAAGATAACCACGATATTTTCGCCACGGTTGCAGGCATGCATAATTTCAGCAGTACCAATTGACGCTAGGTCACCATCGCCTTGGTAAGTAAATACGTACTTATCTGGATTTAGACGCTTAGCAGCGGTAGCTAGTGCAGGAGCACGACCGTGAGCAGCTTGCAACCAGTCGATGTCGAGATAGTTATACGCTAACACCGAACAGCCAACTGGAGATACTCCGATGGTTTCTTCCTGAATGCCCATCTCGGCGATAACCTCAGCAACGAGCTTGTGGATCACACCGTGACTACAACCTGGGCAGTAGTGCATCACATTCTCATTTAGCACCTTTACCTTTTCGTAAACCAGATTTTCTGGCTTAATGATATCTTGAATTGAAATTTCTGCCATACTATTTTCCTCCTAAGAAGTTAGCCTTAATTGCATCAACCACCTCGTTTGGCGATGGAACAATACCACCATACCTACCGAAATGATAAACAGGGATTCTATCGTGTACCGAAAGACGAACGTCTTCGACCATTTGGCCAGCGCTCATTTCGACAGATAGTAAACCCTTTGCATGCGATACGTGCGCATTAATTTGCTCTGCAGGAAAAGGGTAAAGGGTAATAGGACGGAAAAGACCAACCTTAAGACCTTCAGCACGACAAAGCTCAACAGCCTTAGACGAAATACGTGCAGATGAACCGTAAGCTACAATGATGTAGTCGGCATCCTCACACATAATTTCTTCGTAGCGAACCTCTTTATCGCGAAGCTCCTTGTACTTAGCCTGAAGCTTGTGGTTGAATTGCTCCTGACGAGACGAATCCAACTCCAACGAGGTAGCCACGTGACGATTGCGATCGGCAGTTTTGCCGGTGCAAGCCCACTCGCCATTCAGCTTAAGAATTTCTTCCTTAGTCCAACGAGGTTTGTAGTCATCGAGGTAAACCTTTTCCATCATCTGGCCAATAACACCATCGGCTAAGATCATGGCAGGATTACGATACTTGAAAGCGAGTTCGAACGATAGGTCCACAAAATCGTACATTTCCTGAACAGAAGCAGGAGCAAGAACAATTAAATGGTAATCGCCATGTCCACCACCTTTAACAGCCTGAAAATAGTCAGATTGTGCAGGTTGAATAGTACCTAAACCAGGACCACCACGCGAAACATTAACGATAAGGCATGGAAGTTCGGCTCCGGCAAGATATGTTAACCCTTCACACATAAGGCTAACGCCTGGAGATGAAGAAGAAGTCATTACTTTTTTTCCGGTACCTGCTCCACCATAGAGCATGTTAATTGAGGAAGTTTCACTCTCGGCCTGCAAAACAACCATTCCTGTTTGCTCCCATGGCTTTCTATCCATAAGAGTTTCCATGATTTCCGACTGTGGGGTAATTGGGTATCCAAAATAGCCATCGCAACCGCAACGAATCGCAGCCTCAGCAATAGCCTCATTCCCCTTCATTAGTCTTAGCTCTTTCATATTCTTTTGCTATTCTAGTTAGGGTAATTAAGCTTCAAGTTTTACCTTGTAAACTGTAATAACGCTATCAGGACAAACTAGTGCGCAACTAGTACATCCGACGCAACTTTCGGGATTTTGCATGTAAGCGTAGTTATAGCCCTTCCCATTTACTTCATGCGCTAGGCTGATAACTTTAGTTGGACATGAAACAACACAAAGAGAACATCCCTTGCATTTTTCGGTGTCTACAACTATCGCTCCTCGAATTTTTGCCATATGCAGTTTTTTTTACTGAATTATAATTTTCTATACAGTTGTAGATTCAGCCACAGCCTTATCTACTTTATGATTTTCATTAAACATCATCAACCGATCGTTCAACGTATCAAATTGACTCCTCGAAACTTGCGACACGCAAGCTCTAATACCTTCACGGCAGCTGCCAGTTGTGCCCAACGAAATGGCGCTTACACCGTAGTACAACAGCTGTTCGACCAACTCCTCACCCGTTAAGCTTTGGTATCCTACCGTAAAGTAGAAACCATCGGCAAGAACCTCATCTTCATCTCGGTCATAAACGATGTGAAATCCATTTTGCTTAAATATCGTCTTAAGCAGCTTTGCCTTTTCGCCGTACTCGCGAGTTACCTCTACAAAATTATACTTTCCATCGTTAACTGCCTTTAAAAGAGCCGCAAATCCGTACTGAACGGAATGAGCAACACCCGAAGACAGGCCGTACATCGGGCCAAATATCATTGCCTTGCCAAACTCATCGCTTGAAAAATAGCGCTTCAAGTCGGGAAAACGACGTTTAAAAAGCACATCGGAAATCACCAAACACCCAATACGCTGTCCTGCATAGCTAAATGCCTTCGAGCCAGAAATAAGCATGAGGTAGTTATCGGTGTAGTTTGCAACCGTTGGCTGGTATGGTGCAACTCCGGGCTTAGATAAATCGGACCTAAAATCCATTGCAAAGTAGGCCAAATCTTCAATAACCATTACATCGTAACGGGTAGCCAGCTCGCCAATTATCTGTAACTCCTTCTCGGAAAAGCAAACCCAAGTTGGATTATTTGGATTCGAGTAGATAATGCTCGAAATATTACCCTGTTGTAAGTATTTTTCCAACTTCGAACGAAGCTTCTCTCCACGGTAGTTGTACACATCGAATGTATCGTACTGAACACCGAGCATCTTAAGCTGATTCTTCTGAACAGGAAAACCAGGATCGATAAAAAGGACGGTATCCTTCTGCTTATCAAATCGACCAGCTACCATGAATGCAGCCATGCCACCTTGCATAGAACCCACAGTAGGAATACACCCCTCTTCGCGAACATCAATATTAAGAAAATTCTTAACAAATTGAGAAACCTCCTTTTTTAAAGGGGCAATTCCTTCAATTGAAGGGTAAATTGACGTTACCCCACTCTTCAATGCTTCAATTTCTGCATCAATAGCAATAGAAGGTGTTGCTAGCCCAGGTACCCCCATCTCCATCTTTACAAATTGCGAATTGGATGCACTCTCTATCTGGCATACCAATTTAACAAGTTCACGTATAGATGCTTGTCCGACATTTACAATGCCCGATTCGCGCTTCAACCGATCTACGATTTCAATATCTATTGGGGTCTGATGCATAACTACAAATTGATGATTTTCGGTTTGACAATTTTACTGATTTTTTTATTAAATAAAAACAATTTAATAGTTTTTTCTTCGTTCGACAAATAATCTATTAACATTTAGGGCAAATAAGGTATCACATTGTAGGTTACCAATAAGGTATCAATAACAATATGATAGTTTATTCCATTCTGCAATTACACATTACTTGAAAGCACCCCCTCACGCCTTTCAGTTATCAGCTTATTTAGCAAAAATACAAACCTAATGATAACCTGGCAGTAAATTTAGGCATAAAAAAACGGCTTGCAGATTATTAAACCTGAAGCCGTTTTTATATCATTCGAAAAACAAATCACCTGTTAAGCAA
>CAXYUU010000223.1:0-5803 GCA_964292015.1 uncultured Acetobacteroides sp. | reverse complement strand
GCGAATTGAAGGTGTACTCTACGTTTGCTCCAAATTGGTTTATGTTGGTTCTGAAATTGTAAAAACCGAACGTACCTGTGTTTTGTACGTATTGGCCAGATATTTCTCCATTAAGCCAAAATACGTTCCATTTAATATTTCTCTTTTTATCAACATAGCCAGATAGGTTTATTTTGATGGCTTTATTGCCGAGAAGAGAGGTGTTGCCTTGGTTTTGTAAATCGCCCCAAAAGGAGAGGAATCCTGTACTTACACCGAGAACAGGACGGTAGGTTGGATTTTCGACCTTCACCTCCGTTGATAAATTTTTTCGCCAGATTTCCTCTAGCTCATCTTGTTGGGCAAAAGCGCTATTTGCTCCAGCAATGAGTATTGTCGCAATTGCTATTTTTTTGAGAATGTCTTTCATTCAGCCACTTATTTTTTATCAGATGCAAAGGCCTCGTTAATACTAATTCGTGTACCTTGCTTGTTGTAGACCGCAATAAATGCACCCGTATGTCCATTCTGCTTTGCCTTATTCTTAAAGTTAAGGGCTTCGGTGTAGCTGGCAAACGGGCCAACTAAATATTTTACCATTCCGTTAGCAAATTCCTTACTAAGTGGAATTTCCGTTTTGAATGTATTTGAGGCTCCGGCCTTATCTGCATCTTTCGAAACTGCTGCAAGTTGGACTTTGAATACAACTCCTTCCTGCATTTTACGTTCTTGCCTAGTATGTTTTAGCGTAGGAATGACCTCTTTGGTATTTTCTTTTGTCTCCTTAGAGGCCTCTTTTTGAATACCCGTAACAGGTTCCTTTGTATTCAGCTGTTCCTTGTTTTTTTGAGTCTCTACCTTTTGAGCCTCCACTTTTTTGGTTGGTTGAGATTGTTTTGAAATACCAACATATTTAATAGGGATGTCGCGCGCGCCATTAAGAGTGGTTGAACCGCCTTTATGTTTGATATCGGAATTTATTGCAAAATTCTTTAAATCGGTTTGCACTTGCGCTACCTCATTAATCTCAGTGGCGTCGTCTATCATAAACGCGAAATAACCGCTAATTTCAATCTTTTTTCCATCTGCTTCTTTTGCCTTAGGTTTTAGCCTGTAGCTTACCAAAAAGCGAGGCTGGCTGGGTAGTTCTAACCACAAGAACTTAACTTTCCCATTGCTATAATCGAAGACACCTCCTCTGGTTTCGATGGGTTCTGCCGTATATCCTTCAGGTATAGCTTCCTCGAGTTTGGCATACTTGGATGCTTTTCCTTTGTCTAACAGGATGCTCACCAAGTAGGTATTTGTTTTTGCATTGTAAGATGGAGTCTGCCTCAATGCCTTTGAACTCATTTTTAGCGACTCTATCTGTTGCGTTGCAGGTATAAATGTAAGGTTAGTTTCTGGTGTTGGTTTGCTCTTGAAGTTTTTGATATCCACCATGTTTGATGGATTAATACTAGGGGATGGGGTGATTTCTACAACAATATTTTTTGCAGTTGCGGTTGAGTGTACGTTGGATGAGTTGATAAATACAAACGATCCGCTGAGATCGAGTGATCCTTTTATGTTGGCATGTGTAACTACTTTGTATGAAAATTTTAGCGAGTTCGCTTTTTGTAGGCTAAACCACATCAATTTCAGTGTCTGATTTGAGAATTCAAAGTCAGAGTTCGCACAATCGGCAGGTTCGATGGTAATGCCGTATGGAAGAACTTGCATGAAACGAGCGATGCCTTTCATTTCAACATTTGAAATCTCAACATTTACCACAAATGCAGAGCCAGCAACAACCTGTTTTGGTGCATTAACGACCATAACCGGAGAGTCACCTGCATGCACTACCATTGTAGATGCAAAGAAACATACCAACAAGATTCCAAAAAAACGCAACATCTCCCTATTTTGGTTATTATAATTCAGTGATTTCTTAGATTTTGTTCTATATCACTTCTAAATCAAGCTTAAAAATATAAAAGATATTTATATAAACATAATCAAAAAAATCCTCCGAATAAAAAGCTCGCAAATTATTCGGAGGTAAGTGTTTGTAATGGCTATGTAAACAGGTTGTTATAGCTAAAAATTAAAACTGCTTCCTCCTAAAAATTCTCTTAAAATTGATGTTGGAGGAATTTCAGTTTCCTGTAATGGGACAAAATAGCTAAGAAATTTCAAAAGACGGTGTGCTTCTGCGTATTCTGGGACTGTTGGGGGCACCTCTCTAAGAAGGGGTTCTACATATTGTTTGAGAACGGCCAACTCGTAAAGTAAAGCGGAGTTAAACATTACATCGGCAAATTCTTGGTATGGGAAGATGTTTTTCTCCTCACCCATACGAACGCTAGGCCAGCGTTTGATTGTTTCATAGGCAGAATAGTTTCGATAGCGAGCATCTCGGACAATTCTGCGAATAAGCCTGTTGTCGGTTGTTGGTACATGGTTGTGCCTATCCATTGAAATGGAGGTAAGTGCCGATAGGTAAATCTTGAATTTTTTATTGACATCAATTGTTGAAGTAAGCATTGGATTAAGTGCATGTATACCTTCAACGATGATGATGCTATTTTTATCAATTTTCAACTTGTTTCCTTTGTACATTCGTAGACCTGTTTCGAAGTTGAAGGAAGGGGTTTCAATTACTTCTCCATTCATCAGGGATGTTAAGTCTGAGTTGAACAAGTTTATGTCAACAGCGTATATCGATTCAAAGTCATAATTGCCATATTCGTCTCTTGGTGTGTGCTCGCGATCAACGAAATAGCCGTCCATGCTAATGGTTATTGGTTTTAATCCAAGAACTCTAAGTTGGATAGCAAGTCGTTTTGAAAAGGTTGTTTTACCGCTAGATGAAGGCCCTGAAATTAGCGCTAGACGTACATCTTTTCTGCAGAATATTTGGTCGGCTACTTGGGCAACCTTTTTTTCGTGGAGTGCTTCCGCAACTTTAATCAGTTCTCCGCCATTGCTGTCGAGTATAGTTTGGTTTAGGTCTCCTATTGTTTCTGCATCAATGATTTTCAACCAATCTTTTTGTTCTTGGAAGATATCAAACATTTTATTTTGCAAAATGATGTCTTCCAACTTTTCAGGGTTGTCTTTTTTGGGAGTCATTAGGAGCATCCCTTCGAAATACTTTACCAAGTCGAAGTTGGTGAGGTAACCTGTAGATGGTACCAACTCTTCGTAGTAGTAGTCGATGGTGCCATTCAACATGTACACTGAAGTGTAGAGTTTTGGTTTGGTTCTAAGTAGCTTCACCTTTTGGGTCATTCCCTCTTTTTCGAATAATGGGATTGCCTCTTCTGTAAGAATTTTCACACGTTTAAAAGGAAGATCGGCATCTATGATTTCCTTCATTCTGTCAAGTATCGCCATTACAATTTCGAGGTCAACTCCTTCCATGCCCTCTATTTCGCAGTAGTAACCTTTCGAGATGGAGTGATCTATTCGGAGTTGCTTAGATGGTAATACCTCTTTGATGGCCTTGTTAAGCACAAAAAAGAGTGAGCGCTCGTACATTCTCCTCCCTGAAGGGTGGGAGATATCAATGAATCGTATGGTTTTTGGGGAGTATATCTTGTACTGAAGTTCTTTTAGTTTGTTATTTACAAAAGCGCCTAAAATAGGATGTTTTAACTTTACATTTAGCGATTGGGCAATGTCGGACAATGATTGTCCCGGTTCAATGTTTGCTTTAGCGCTATTTTTTTCTACTACTATTTCAATTTTATTTGGCATATCCAGTCTGTTTTGAATGATAAATCTAATCTTTTTATTGGTTGTCCCATGCCGTTGTTTGCATTATTTAAGTACAGGTGCCTTGTCCTTTTGAGAGAGAATGATCGTAGTTTATTTATTCTAGTTCAGGTCTGTTTTTCGAAGTGATTGCCTTTTTCATAGGTTGTTAACCGAAAAATAAGGCAGCATATTTTTATTTTTATTAATTTTGGTTTTAACGTTAGTTGGCTAGATGTAATTGTAATAAAGACGAGGATGAGCGAAGATTTTCTGCAATTCATATGGAAGTTCCAACTTTTTGATACTGACAATCTCGTATGTACTTCAGGAGAACGAGTGAAAGTTATGCGTACAGGTAGCCATAATCATGATGCTGGTCCTGATTTTTTTAATGCCAAGTTGCAAATCGACGGTCAGATTTGGGCTGGGAATGTGGAAGTTCATCTCAATACGTCCGACTGGCTAAAGCATAATCATCATAATGATAAAGCGTATGATAGTGTTGTGATGCATGTTGTTGCCAATCATGACGACACTGAGATATTTAGAACGTCGGGTAGTTCAATTAAATGTGCAGTACTCCATTTTGATAAATCTCTAGAGGATCGTTATCTTGAAATCATACGTTCGACAGATTGGATTCCTTGTGAGACTAAAATATTGATGGTTGATAGTTTTTTGGTTAAGCAACTTTTAGGAAGAATGCTGGTCGAGAGGCTTAGTAAAAAGGTTGAAGCAATAGAACTTGAACTTAATCGTACATCGAATAATTGGGAGGAGGTTTTTTATATTTACCTTTTTAGAACTTTTGGCTTCTCAATAAATTCCCTTCCGTTCGAGTTGTTGGCAAAAGCATTACCCCATAAGATCATTTTAAAACATCGCAACAGTAAGCTTTCTATTGAGGCTCTTCTTTTTGGACAGGCTGGCTTACTGGACGATATCAAGGATGAAGAGTATCCATTGGCATTAAAGCGTGAGTACCAGTTTCTAGCAACTAAATATAGGTTAAAGCCTATGGATAAGAGTGTATGGAAGTTCCTTCGAACTCGCCCTCAAAACTTCCCGACTCTACGGATTGCACAGTTGGCAATCTTGTTGCACCGACATTCTTCGATGTTTGCTAATATTGTAAAATGTAATAGTTTTGAAGAGTTTTGTACCTTATTTGCTGAAATTGATCTTTCATCATACTGGCAAACCCACTTTACATTTGGCAAGATATCTTCTATCCAAAAACGCCATCTAGGCAATAGTGCATTAAATTTGCTAGGAATCAATCTTTTTGTTCCTTTCGTTTTTGCTTATGGACATTTAAACGATGCATACTCATTAAAGGAACGGTCGTTGGACTTGCTCGAAACAATAAATTCCGATAAAAACAGTACAGTTGATCGTTGGAAGTCGTTGGGTATGCCAGTCGATTCTGCATTCTACACTCAGGCTTTGCTGCATTTAAAAAAGGAGTACTGCGATAGACGGCGATGTCTCGACTGTTCGATTGGGAAGAAAATAGTAGAAAGTGGTGTAAGTATTGGCTAGACTATCGTAGCGAGTGTCTTTTACAAATATTTAGGTCTGTTAGAATGAGCAAGGTGTTAAAAAATAGAGATTATGGTTGGCGGTGACAAAAATAATGCTTAATTTTGCGCGTCTTTTATAGGCGAACGTTATAAAAACATTTAGAGATGAGCTATTTAACAGCAGAAAAAAAACAGGAACTTTTTGAACAGTACGGGAAGTCTAATATCGACACTGGCTCAGCAGAGGGTCAGATTGCGCTATTTTCATACCGTATCAGCCATTTAACCGGGCATCTCAAAACTCACCGCAAAGATTATGACACTCAACGTTCGCTTCTTAAGTTGGTGGGTAAGAGAAGAAGATTGCTCGAGTATTTGAAAGATACGGAGATTGAAAGATATAGGGCAATTATTAAGGCTCTTAACTTGAGAAAATAATTTTTAAAGGCAATTGCAAAATTGCCTTTTTTTATACTCCCTTTTAACAAAACGGAGTATATTTCTTTTTTATAAATAGTTTGGTATTTAAAAAAGTATTTATGTATAACACTATCCAGAAA
>CAXYUU010000222.1:0-5885 GCA_964292015.1 uncultured Acetobacteroides sp. | reverse complement strand
GATGTAATGGTAGCTGAAGGACCACTTACCTGGCTCCAACGAACAGGAGTAGAGCTTAGGCCGCTTCTATTACCGGTTAATGTAAGTGTAGAGTTTTCACAAACTGAGATTGGAACACCTGCATTTACAGTACAGTTCTGCGCAAAAAGTTGTTGCCCTAAAAGGATAAAAAGAACAGCAAGCAGTAGCTTCTCGTAATTTTTCAGCATAGTATTATAAGAAAGAGTAGATTTTGCTATCATGATACGAATCTTTCGGAGAAGGGAATTAACCTTTGCAATTACTCTATTTTAAAATGTCCGATTAAATAAATTACAGAATAAACTTACTTATTCAACCTTCTTATCACCTTAAAATTTCATTGCGCTCTACTGCCTCGACATTTTTATTTTCATCTAAAAAACGAAAGTATTCCTAACATGTCAAAAGTAAAGTTCTGGCAGCGAAATAATAAGGGTAGATCACCCTATGCGCATAATAGGTATAAAGACCTATCAAACATTCCAAACATTCGAATAGGCTTCCTGATTAACCAACATTGGGATAGTCGGCTTATAGCTATAATTTAAAACATCATTATGCACGTAATGCCACTATGCTATTATTTAAAATATTAGCACGTTGTAATTTTAACCCGAGAATTTACCACACCATTTGCGCTTCAATTATTTGCCACGATATGGATGCTTAGGAATTTTGATTCCTTAATCGTTTCCAATACCATTTAGTATATAAGCATGAAACAACAAGGAGGCGGGTCTGCAGCTTTTACAGCACAGACGCATATTCTTAATTTCTAATTCTAGTAGATCTACCTATTCGATAGTGAGAATTTTATTTTTGTAGGCGAATGATATTAACTCGGCTGTATTTTGAACATTTAGTTTGGAGTAAATGTTGTTTCGATGATTCGAAACAGTTTTGGTGCTTATTTTTAGCTGTTCCCCAATCTTTTCAGACGAAAGCCCCTCTGCAATTAGGCTTACCACCTGCGTTTCCCTCTTCGAAAGAAGGACTATCTCCTCGCTACCCACGCTACTATTCACCAGCATGCTGGTAAACACGTGCATTAGCTCTTCGGAGTAGTAGCTTTTTCCCCTATGCAAGGTTCGAATAGCCTCTTCTAGTTTTGCAGCATTGATGTCCTTAATTACGTAGCCGTTAACCCCTGATTCGAGCATTTTCTTAAGATAGTACTCCTGATCGAACATGGTAATTGCTAACATCTTGACTGCCGGGTACCTTGTCTTAATAATTGATGCCGCTTCTATCCCATCCATTTCAGGCATCATGATATCCAGCAACACCACATCCACCTCAACGGTCGAAAGCTCATCGAGTAGTTCCTGTCCGTTGCTGGCAATAATACAAAGATCGAAATCGCGAATTCGACGTAGAACGGCAGTCATCCCTCGTCTAAATAGCTCGTTATCTTCGGCTAATGCAATTCGAATACACATAAAATACTGATTAATGCTGCGAAGATAACCATATAAATTCTTCTGCGAAAAAAACAAGCCTTTTTATCAAAAATTTCGTAGTTAAGATTTTACCGCATTTTTTTGATACAAACAGGGAGGTTATCCTAAAACGACCTACTGGCACCGGTCTTCGAAGTCAGTAAAAAGGTGTACGCTTATCCCACGAGCACCGTGGTGTAGACGCACTTGTAAGATCAAAAGCCTGGTCCTGTAGGCGTTGCCTCCACAGCCAATCCAAAAGACATACAGCAACCTTCCCATAATCATATAAGCAGGGTGAATAAGTCGCCTTCGTTCGCATAGTATAACGTTCAAGGTTTCGTTGGTGAAAAAGACTACTTTTACCACGTGTTGAACTATACAAATCGTCAAATGGGTATGGAGTCGGAATGCTATAAAAAGATTTTAATTGTAGATGACGAGGCAGCCAACCTACAGATCATTGTCGAGTCGATTGAAGGAATGGGTCAACAGTACGCCATTCTGCTCGCCAACAATGCGGTAAAGGCCATTACCATTATCAAGGATGAGCTTCCAGACATCATTATTACCGACTGGGAAATGCCGGGTCTCGACGGGGTTGATTTGATTAAAATGGTAAAGGGTGATGAAACAATTGCTCACATTCCCATCCTCATGTGCACGGGGGTAATGGTTAGCGCCGAACACCTAAAGGTGGCCCTCGAAGCTGGCGCGATAGACTACATTCGCAAACCATTCGACAAGATTGAGCTCAATGCCCGTTTAAACTCGATGATGAAGCTCGCGGAAAGCACCCAAAAAATTCGTGATCTTAACGAGAAAAAGGAACGCCTACTTTCGATCATAGCGCATGACTTAAGAGGCCCTCTGGGGGGGATTAAATACCTGGCAAGCATCACCATAAACGAGCAAAACGAAACGAACAACCAAAATGCACTTGAGGCGCTTGCCCAAATTGAAGAGCAGGCTTCGGCAACGTATAATTTGCTAAACAACCTGCTGCTTTGGATTAAGCTACCCGACAGCACCGCCTTCTACCATCCCCAAATTCACCAGGTAGAAGCCGTCATAACCGATTGCACCTCAATTTGCATGACGGTAATCAACGAAAAAAAGGTCACCCTATCGCTAGTGGTGGACAATACGACCGCATTTTTCGACAGAGAGCTCATTTCATCGGTAATCCGCAACCTGCTATCCAACGCTATTAAGTGTAGCCAGCAGGGCGGCAATATCGTCATTTCGTCGTACGTCCAAGATGATGTGCTCGTGGTTAAAATATCCGACAGCGGCATTGGAATGAGCCCTGAGCAAGTTCGCCGCATAACCGCCCCACCGACAGGCATAAACGAATCCAACGCATCGCGCACAAAGGGATGGGGCATAGGCCTGAAGCTGGCCAGCCAAATTCTATCCCTTCACCAAAGCTACCTAAGGGTCGAGAGCCAGCTGGGCAAGGGATCCACCATCTGGTTTACACTGCCGATAAGCTCAAAAGCCGAGCAAACGCCCGCTACCCTTCCGAATGAATAAGCTTTCTGGTAATATCAAGCTGCTCCTTGTACCGCCGCTCATTTCCGGCCCATACCGACGAAAGCAACAGGCATTTCCATATTTCCACCTCACTATTATCCTGTGGCATATGCTGGTTAAGCACCTTGCGTATGAGCGATGCCTGATGAACTTCTAAAGCCGTAAGCTTGTCGATAGCCTGCAGGAAAAGCTGCCGGTCTACCACATTGTCAAACTGGGGCACAACAAGATCGACGCCCTCCTCCACATGATTGCTAGACTGCACTTCGCTACTTTCAAACAGGGGATTACTATCGAGCAGGGGCATCGAAAACCACATTTGGGTGCCACCGTCGGGGATCGAATTGAATCCAATTTCACCTCCATGTGCCTCCACGGCCATCTTGCAAAAGGTAAGCCCGAGCCCAGTTGGCTTAACCCTCCCGAGCATCTTCTCGTTGTAGCTTCCATACTTTTCGAATACCAGCTCGGCCTTATCCATTGGTATACCCGGCCCGCTATCCTCAACCGAAAAGACAAGCCCCCTTTCCGGATCCACCTCAAAGTGAAGAATAACATCAGAATTCATTGGGGCATACTTCAACGCATTGGTGAGCAGGTTCGTAAAGATACGCTCCACCACATCGGCATCAACATCTAGCTCTATCCCACCAGGTATTTCGTTTACAATACGCACATTCTTCTGGTTGGCGAGGTAGTTGATGCTGAAAAACGATCGACCTAAAATTGCGCCAATGGTAGTTCGTTTCCTATTCAAAACCATTCGGTCGTTTTCGTACTGCTGAATGTCCAGAATATTCTGAACCAAGCTGAGCATCTGCTGGCCTGCCGACGTGATTCGGATATCGTCGGAAAAGTTAAGAATCATGTTAAGCGGATTCTTCAAATCGTGAACAATGGTGGCAGTAAGCGCATTCTTCAAACGATCGACCTTGTGCAGCTGCTCGTTAGCCTGTAGCAGCTCGGCAGCCTGTACCTCAATCTCCTGCTTCTGAAAAGATATTGCCTGTGTTCGCTCCTCTACCGTATCCTCCAGCTCCTTATTATTCTGCTGCAGCCGATCCTTCAATATCTCAACATCCCGAAAAGCCAGGGAGTTCTTCTTCGAAATAACAAACGCCTGGGCTACAATCATAACAAATACGCCCAGCTGTATGAGGTAGGCCGTATCCAACAGCTTGCTATAGTAGAATATATCGTTGATCGTAGCAATAAAGAAAAAGGTGTAGCTAAAGAAAAGCTCTATGGAGTAGGCGTACTTACGGTATAAGGCTACCGAAAGCACCACTTGAACGTAAAGTCCCATAATGAAAATAACCACCTGATGAAAGAGTGGAATGTAGGTGTATAGCGTGGAGGGCAATACCAGCACCGCTACCGAAAGAAATATGGCAACTCCCCAGCATATCTTGCAAATAAGCTTCGGTATGAGCTGGCGGTAGATCAGATAAATAAAAAACAAAAAGATAGATGGTGCCAAAATGTACGACAGGTACTCGAGCTGCACAAGAATACCCCACTCCAAATCGGGAGAAAAATAGTAGATAATCTTCTCGCCTGTAGTTATAAGCCGAATCATAATCACCAAGCAGAAAAGGCTAAACACCAATGATGACAGATCCTTTTTTAGGTATACAAAAACTACCAAGTGTGCAATACCCATTATCAGAAACACCCCTAGAGTGAAGAAGTTAAACCCCAAAGCAGCCTCCTTATTCTTCATGATGTCGGAGGCACAACCCAACATCATGGTATCTTCGGGCCCACCCTTCCAGTGATGAAAGTTGGCGATCTGAATAACTACCTCTGTAGTACTATTCGTGGAATAGAAGTACTGCGTATTCCTCTTCCACGAAGGGATGGTGCTCTCCTTTGTTGTTCCTACCTTTCCACAATCAATTCGAGGCTTACCGTCGATCCACAGCTTGTAGGAACAGTCGAACTCCTGCAGCTTTAGCCCAAACAGCTTTCCCTTCGGCAGCTTAATCCAAAAACGAATGGTTGCATAGCCTATACCGTCAATCGGCTTGCCCTTAACAAGGGTACCATTCCACACACCCGGTATCCTCAAGTAGCCATCCTTAGGAGGAGCCTGCCGTTGAAAGTCAATTGGAGTATAGAGCCGATTCCAGTAGAATTCAACATCTCCCTTAAGCCCATACAGGGTGCCATGCTTGATATGCTGCTGGCATATCCCCTGCCGAATAACGGCTATCTCCTTTTTGCCATTCAACGACTGATAGCCGTAACGCACAAAAAAGAAGAGCGCAGCAATTACAACTAGCAACGGAATAGCAAGTACAATCCGACGGGGAACTCTCATAGATGTTATTTTTCAGGGACAAAGATATTGTTCCTACGCGAATTGGAAGACTCCACCTCTTCGCTTTTATTTCGGTATAGCTTACCTACACGATGCTCCTTTACCTACCGCCTAACCAGTGGCCAAATAACATCCTCCAACCCGTTCAACTTTATCTCGTACATCTGCTCGAGCATCATGCCAAGCTCTCCCTTGGGAAAGCCCTTCTGCTTGTACCATACCAGGTAGGGTTCGGGTATTTCGATTAGCAAACGGCCTTGGTACTTGCCGTAGGGCATTCGGGTGTTGGCCACTTTAAGAAGAAACTCGCGGGGATTGATATCGGGCATTGTAAAATAATTTAAAAGAAGCGGTTAGAACACGGATTTTACTGATGAAACAGATTTACACCAATCCCTTTATCATCAAAAGTCATATGATAAACAAATAGCATATTACAATATGAAAAAATTAGCAATTTGATTTATTAACGGCAAACATAAAATTATTCCCATCAGGAGACCACACAAAACTCATATAACTATTTCCTGTGTTAGCAATTATCCGACTATTACGCCCATCTATAC
>CAXYUU010000221.1:0-5964 GCA_964292015.1 uncultured Acetobacteroides sp. | reverse complement strand
TTCGCGGTGAGGGTAGGCCACGTTGAGATGTTCCATGGGAGCCAGTAATTCGGGAACCTTTCCGAAATCGCCGCTGTCCATGTACTCGTTCGCCTTATTGAGCTTGGCAATTAGGTAATCGGGATGCTCGGCCAAAAGTAGATCATTTACCTCGAAGGCCTCCCTGTTTTGCCCTCTAAGATAGTAGGTTATGGCTAGGTAGTTTTTAAAAATGGGTATATTAGGGTGGCGTGATATGAGAGATTTTAATGTTTTGATAAAGACCAGGTTGTTGGTGTTTTGAATGGCGAAGCACATCGTGTTGAGTGCTTTTCTGAGATCTGCAGAAATGCCATACTCCTTATCCTGAAACGCTGAATTATCTTTAATATGGCAAAGGATAGCTTCTAAATTATCTTTCATAGCTTGTGTTTTATGTAAGCTGTTCTCGATTTTGTTGTTTTTTAAAATAGGCGGTTACTCGTCCAGCTCCATCCAGTCGATAACCGTACCGTTACACTCGGGTGCGTTGGGGCAGCAGATAAACTCGGTTCCCCCCGGATGGCGGTAAACCTTGTAGTCGCCAACCGTAATAACGGTATCGCAATGAAGGCAAAGCCGCTCATCGGTTAGGCGTGGAATATCCGCAAAGGGATAGTTCTCCTGAAGATACTGCTGCTTGTTTTTGATAGTTAGCTCTTCCATTTTTGAGGGTTTTATGGTAGAGTGGTATGATATATACCTTCGGTTGTTTTGTTTGATATTTTTTGTTGTTCGCTAAGCGTAGGTGCTGCCCACGCTTAGCTATTTTGCATTCTGTGGACTAATATTACAGGCTACTAGTATTGGGTAGTAGAGTTTAACGGCTATAGCGGAAGAATATCTACTTTTAGCTATTAAGACTGTCTATTTGGTTTCTGATGACTCGTTGTCGGTTTTATTAGTCGAAGGGTCACTATTTTTGAGGTATACCACTATGCGAAGAGGGGTGTTGTCGGCAACGGTAAATAGTTCGGAATAAATTAGACGGCCAACCTTCTCTACAGTTATCCTATACACGTCGTATTCGCGCTTGTTGTTACGTATCTCTGCCGTTTTACCCGTTTTTCTGTCCAATAGAACGTAGGGACCCCCTTTTTCTATTCGGGTGGTCGACTCTACCTTTACCCGGGCATTCTCCTCCGGTTTATTCGTTTCATAATTTAGTACGATGATGGTAAACAGCAGCTCGGTATACTCCCTCTTATTGCGTGATTCTGTATAGCCCTTATACACGGTAGGGGCGGTTAGGCTTACCATTTCAACCAACATGTCCATCTCCGCTAACATCTCCTTCGATTCGTCGATGCACCGCTCAAGTTCTGCGGCTTGCTCCTTTTTCTCCTCCTGATAGGCTGTTAACGCTGCCGTAGCGGTAACCAGCTGTAGCGTATTGCTCTCAATAGAGGTTAACGACTCCTCAGTAACATTGTAGATGGCTAGCTGGGCAATGTTGGCCCGTGCTATTTTCACAACCGATTTCACGATGGCTTCGATAGATTTGCAGGTAGCCCGCTGTAGCGCCGATCGGGTAAGGTGTAGGTCGGCAATCATGGCTGGATCGTTCTTTTTTGTAAAGAAAACCTCCAGCGCTTTAATTACAGCAA
Source organism: uncultured Acetobacteroides sp. (assembly GCA_964292015.1). Classification (GTDB taxonomy): domain Bacteria; phylum Bacteroidota; class Bacteroidia; order Bacteroidales; family ZOR0009; genus Acetobacteroides. Next base: position 4,339 of record CAXYUU010000221.1, on the reverse strand, counting down.
ACAGCTGTGCAGTCACCTTTTCGTTTGCCACATCTACCGCTATACTTACCGCCTTATTATCGGTGCCGATCTGGTCGAAAAGATTACCCATTTTTAAAATTTCCGCATCCGAATTTTTCAGTAGCGATACTATTGCCGGAATATTAATTAGCACGTTGTTTGCCTTTACATACTTAACTACAGCAGTAAACATCTTTAAAAAGGCCGAATTTTGTTCCTTCATATGCGTTTATTTTTAGTGATTAGTAGAACATCCATTCTCGTAATACGAAAATAAAAATAAAAAATATTACGAAATGCATGAAAACCCAATTATTTTGTTAAGTGGTATGATTTTGTAGATTTCTGGTCAGTTTTAACGGATAAGTGGTCGGTTTTTGGGGTTTTCTGGTTTTTAATGGCTGCAGCTGTGCTGTTTACCCGACTCCATTAATCGAAAAACGTCTACTTTTACCCTGTAATTGGGCAATGGTTTTAAAAATGGAGGGCAGTAGTAGCAGTCTGTTTAGGAGTAGAGGAATTAGTCTAGTCTTAAATACTGTTGTATTTAGCTGATGTCTTATATGTGTTTTTTGCTGATGGTTTTAATGCCATTATAATATGATTTGCAGTTTATGTGTGGTATATGTGGGTTGTTGGATATTGTTGTAATCATTTGGTAGAACTTGTACGCCTAGAATGCTGCTTTATATGACATTTATTTATGGCTATTTGTGTAGTAAATTAGCTTACTCGGCGCGTAGATAGGCTTGCATGGCGCATACGTTAGCTTACATGGCTCAAATATTAGCTTACACGGCACGAAAAAGGTCTTACATGCCAACTACTTGGTCTTGTTTTTCAATTACTCGACCTAAAATATCAAACACTTAACCTTGTTTTACAGGTAGCGAGTGGCTGCACGCCTTAAGCTATAGCTTGCATGCCATGAGCGAAGGGCTGCACGGCCTAAAATATGCACTGCACGATCATCACTTTACCCTTGCATGAGTATCACCTCATCAGATTTAGCCATCACCTCCTTTCGGATATCAAACACTTGGTTTGTTTTGCATCTTATGAAGGAATGCTCAATATGTATGTGATATAATATACCAACCTCCTAGTCCTATACAACAACCACTAAACCTTGCCCGCCAATCTTCTTGTTTGGTATGGTTAGTGTTGTAGACTTTTCAGCGTCCTTACGATCTGGAAGTTTAGTTTGTTACGCCAGCATTCGAATGATCCCTTTACCTTTGTGTTTCCTTGTGCCTCCCTTCGTGTTTTTTGTGGTTAGTTTCATAAAAATCTGTGTAAATCTATTCTATCAGTAAAATCTGTGTTCCATTCTCCGTTTAAAAATTCTTACCTTCGTACCACATTCATCATTTACCAATATATCTGTGAAGCTTTGCATTGCCGAGAAACCCAGCGTGGCCAAAGAGCTGGCCGAAATACTAGGCGCGAGTACGCGCCGCGATGGCTACTACGAGGGTAATGGCTACTGGGTTAGCTGGACCTTTGGGCACCTGTGCACGCTTAAGATGCCCGAGGACTACTCGCCCGATCTGAAGCGGTGGAGCCTCTTCACGCTGCCTATTATTCCGCAGCGCTTTCAGATAAAGGTGGTAGATAATGCCGGTGTTCAGAAGCAGTTTAACACCATTAAGCACCTAGTTAGCGAATGCGACGAGGTGATTAACTGTGGTGATGCCGGGCAGGAGGGGGAGCTTATCCAGCGATGGGTGCTCTCGCTGGCGCAGAACACCAAGCCGTTAAAGCGGCTATGGATTTCGTCGCTCACCTCCGAGGCCATTAGGGAGGGGTTCAACAAGCTGCAGGAGGGTAGCAAGTACGACCTGCTATTTCATGCAGGGCACGCCCGCGCCATCAGCGACTGGCTGTTGGGTATCAACGCCACCAGGCTCTACACCACCAAGTATAGCAACGGAAAGGGGGTACTCTCCATCGGACGCGTGCAAACGCCTACCCTGGCGCTTATCGTACGCCGCCATCTCGAAATCGTAAACTTTACTCCCGAAACCTACTGGGAGCTGAAGACACTATACCGTGGCGTAATCTTTTCGGCCACGCAGGGACGATTTTCGGCTGTTGCCGAGGCTGCCGAAACGCTCGAGCGCATTCGCGAGAGCCTTTTCACCATCACCTCATTCGAGAAGAAGAAGGGAACCGAGGCACCGCCAAGGCTATTCGACCTCACCTCGCTGCAGGTGGAGTGCAACAAGAAGTTTGCCTTTACCGCCGAGGAGACGCTTACCTACATTCAGAACCTGTACGAGAAGAAGCAGGTGTCGTACCCCCGTGTCGATACCACCTTCCTACCCGACGACGTATACCCCAAGATACCTGATATTCTAAAGGGGCTTAAACCTTACGAAACCTTTACCGAGTCGCTGCTAAAGGGCAAGATTAAAAAGAGCAAGAAGGTATTCGATAATAGCAAGGTTACCGATCACCACGCCATCATTCCCACGGGCGAGTTTAACACCAACCTCTCGTACAACGAGAAGAAGGTGTTCGACCTCATCATTCGTCGGTTTATTGCCGCGTTCTACCCCGACTGTATCGTATCCAACACCACCGTGCTGGGCGAGGCTGCCGATATCCCCTTTAAGGCCACCGGAAAGCAGATACTTGAAGATGGCTGGCGTATCCTGTTTAAGAAAAAGGAGGACGAGAAGGATGAGGATGATGCCACCCCCGATAAGGACGACCAGCTGATGCCCGATTTCGTAAAGGGCGAAAGCGGACCGCACGAGCCGGGTGTGCAGGAGAAGCAGACCCAACCGCCAAAGTACTACACCGAGGCAACACTGCTACGCGCCATGGAAACCGCCGGCAAACAGGTAGACGACGACGAGCTGCGCGATGCGCTAAAGGAGAACGGCATTGGCCGACCATCAACCCGAGCCAACATTATCGAAACGCTGTTTAAGCGTAAGTATATACGCCGCGTGCGCAAGAACCTCGAACCTACGGTAACGGGGGTGGAGCTAATTCAAACCATCAACAACGAGCAGCTTAAGTCGGTGGAGCTAACCGGTATGTGGGAGCGTAAGCTGCGCCAGATAGAGCGTGGCGAGTACAAGGCCGAGGAGTTTTTGGCGGAGATGAAGGAGATGGTGAAGGCGCTGGTGCTGGAGGTGCGAACCGAAAGTGGCATTCGCAGCATCACCATCGAGGAGGAGCCTACCGCCAAAGAGGCCGCCGCTACCGATGCCGATGGCAAAAAAGTAAAACCCAAGCGCGAGAAGAAGGCTAAGGACGAAAAGCCTGCCGAGCTCGTATGCCCCAAATGTAAGAAGGGCAAGGTGCTGCACGGACATAGCGCCTTTGGCTGTAGCGAGTACAAGGGTGGATGCGACTTCCGTCTCCTATTCGAGCAGTACGGCAAGAAGCTAACCGACAAGCAGCTCGAAACCCTTATTGCCACCGGTAAGTCGCCCAAGATAAAGGGTTTTACCCTCGATGGTGCCAAGTGCGATGGTATGCTCACCCTAAATGCTGCCGGACTGGTGGAGCTGCAACGCGACGAACCCACCGCCAAAGCGCCATCCGTTACCCCGATTACCGAGCTGGCCTGTCCGACCTGCAAGCAGGGGAAGGTGCTACACGGCAAAACTGCCTTCGGCTGCAGCCGCTGGAAGGAGGGCTGCACCTTTAAAGTCTCCTTCGACGACATCACCGCTAAGTATCCCGATGGGGAGATGGGGTTGATGTTGCTGAATGAGTATTTGAGGTAGGGAGTAGGGAGAATATTGATGTTCTCTCCTTGTTTGTTATGAGCAGCTCAATGGTTGTGCCTTTTACTTTTAAGAGACATAATGCTATACTGTAAATTTTGTTCCTTTGTCGTGATGATTGAGTTTTGGCTTGAAATTTTTTTTCATAGAAAGTTTGAATGAATTGGTAACATTCAGGGATTTCGCGTTTAATAATAGCGTATGAACAAGATTGATTCATTTGACTTGTTTGTAAAGAAAACCACCCCGCCCTAAGGGCACCCCTCCTTACGAAGGAGGGGAATAGCTCCGAATAGACATGGTGAAGAATGGCAAAAATGTACAACTTATGAAAAAACGACTTTGAGAGTAAGTCAAAAAGCTGAATCAGGGCACTTCCCCTCCTTTTCAAGGAGGGGTGCCCGTAGGGCGGGGTGGTTTTGAATGATAAAAATCAATCAAATCTTAAACGCTAAATCCCTGAGGTAACGTTCAATTTTATCAATTTATGGGTAAATCCTTATAAGACTAATTTAATAATTAAACAAATGAAATTTACTGCATTTTCTTTCTGTAGTACCCGCGCATCATGGCGGGTTATCATACTTCTACTA
>CAXYUU010000220.1:0-5972 GCA_964292015.1 uncultured Acetobacteroides sp. | reverse complement strand
CCCCACTCGGGAATCCCCCTGTAGACAGCACCCATAGTACTACGATACGCAACGCAGGCATCACAAAAGCCGAACGAAAAAATCGTTGCATGGGCGGTAAAATATTGCTGCCGGGAGTCACGTGATTGGCTTGGCCGACTGTCAGCTCCTGATACGTGTGTCGTGATTCCACTGGGGCTGAGTAGCTACCAAACCCGGTACGGGTTGAACCCTTCTCTACCGTGTAAAATGCCGTGTTACTACACCACATTAACAATTAGGCTCCTGCCGCTGCCCTGCATTATCTACTACTACCCCCTCCACTCTCCCCAAAATCTCCTTTTTCCCCGTAAGCCACTGGAGGGCAACTGCTGCTACCCCCAACGATTAATGGAATCGTATTCTGAACAAAATAGGCAAGGTGAAGTTACTAAACGTTGCTATCCTAGCCGATTAAATACCTCGTTATGACGCTGCTAATGGCGCAAATCGGGCAGATCGAAACGGCAGCACTAATTTAACTACAGGGGTGTACCTATGAATACTATGGATGGACTATTCGACCAGGGATTCGTTGCTGCTATTAAGCGGAGGAATACCGAAAGCTGGCCATTGGAGGCCGTAACCTATAACGTACTCGAGCTTACCGGCTACTCGAAGCAGGAGATGCTCGCTGAGGGCTTTACCTACTACAACCTCATCCACCCCGATGACCGGCAGCGGGTACAGGAGGAGACGGCTAAGTACAGCCGGTCGGATAGCCCGCATTTCGAGCAGCAGTACCGCATTACCACCAAAAACGGCAAAACCCGGTGGGTGAGAGACCATACCCGCATCCATCGAAACGCAGGTGGGGCAATAACGCACTACCTCGGGTACGTTATGGACATCACCGGGCAGAAGGAGCAGGAGGAGGTTATCCGACGAAGCGAGGAGTACCACCGCACGCTTCTCCGCTCCATTGGCGATGGCGTAATTACCACCGACATCGACGCAAACGTTATTGGGATGAACCCCGTTGCCGTGCAGCTTACAGGTTGGACGGAAGAGCAGGCAACGGGAAGACCCCTTTCCGAAATATTTTGCATGGTAGATGCCCAAACCCGCCAAAAGGTGGACAACCCCGCCTACCTCGTACTAAAAACAGGTAAAAAAGTTGGCCTAGCCAGCCAAACGTTACTCCTTGCACAAGACGGAGCCGAGTATCTTATTGCCGATTCGGCCTCTCCGATACGAAATGACCAGTGCGATATTACGGGTGTTGTACTGGTATTTAGGGATGTCTCGCAGGAGTACCTGCTCAAAAGTAGCGTTGAAGAAAACGAGGAGAAGTACCACACGCTATTTAAGAGTGCCAACGATGCCATTATGATTATGGACAATCAACATTTCATCGACTGCAACGATAGGGCACTCGCACTATTTGGATGTACGCGAAAGGAATTTATAGGAAAAAGGCCCGACGAATTTTCCCCTGAATTTCAGCCAGACGGCTGCACCTCAGAAGAAAAAGCCACCACAAAAATAAGAGAGGCTATACTGGGCCAAGCGCAGCTATTTGAATGGAAACACTCCCGCTTAGATGGTACGCTATTCGACGTGGAGGTTAGCCTGTCTCACCTGTCCTATGGAGGAAAAGATCGCCTTTTAACCATTGTACGCGATATTACCGAACGCAAGCGGTATGAGGCAAAGCAGAACCAAATGGAGGAGCAGCTGAAGAGCCTACTAAACAACCTTCCCGACTTGCTGATCATCCATCAGCAGGGTCTAATTGTATATGCCAATCAATCGACACTAGACAAAGTAGGCTGCACCTACAAAGAGCTAGTAGGATCACATGTGCTGGATTATGTAGAGGAAAGTGATAGAAAAAAGATAAAATCCATCCTGAAAAAACACGCCAACGGCGCTTGCCGAAATGATTACGAAACCAAAATAAAACAAAAAAATGGAGAGGTAAGAGATGTGATTGTCCGATCGGTAAGTATCGATTATGGGGGTATTCCCTCTGCAATGATTATCCTAATCGATATTACCGATCGAAAGCTTTCGGAAGAACGATTAAAAGAGAGCGAGATCAACTTCCACACCTTTTTTGATTCTACAGCCGACCTCCTATTTGTCCTAAACGAAAAAGGCCAAATAGTTGATGCAAACAAAACCGCACTGGGGCGATTGGGATATGAAAAAGAAGAGCTTATTGGAAAGTTGTCACTAACGCTACGTCCTAAATCAACATGGAAAGAAGGGAAAGCTATACTTGCCAAGATACTAGCCGGAACAGCAGACTATTGCTCCATCCCATTAGTAACCAAAAGTGGTTCCGAAATCATGGTGGAGACCAGAGTCTTTCAAGGCTTCTGGAATAAAAAGCCTGCCTTTTTCAGCGTTATTAAAGACGTAACCCAAATCAAGCAATCGGAGGAAAAGTTTTCGCATGCCTTCCAGTTAGGGTCTAATCTGATGACCATTTCAAACGCACAAACAGGACGATTACTGGAAGTAAACGACCATTTTCTGCAGATCTTAGAGTACTCAAGAGATGAGGTTATCGGTAAAACGTCGAAAGACCTCAACCTATTTGAGGATTATACCGAAAGGGAAAAAATAAAGAGCCTAGCCGTAGAGCGTGGAATTGTCAGAGACTTCGAGTTAACGCTGAAAACCCAAACAGGTGAAAAGCTGATCGTTCTGTTAACCTCAAGCACTTTACATGTTGGCGAGGAGCTTTGCCTGCTAACCACCATGGTGGATATCACCGATCGAAAGCGGTCGGAAGAGGCGTTGGTACAGCAGGCCAAGCTGCAAAAAATGCTGATGAACATCGCATCGGGCTACATCAACATACCCATTATTAAGGTAAGCGAAGCAATTCAAGAATCATTTAAGGAGCTGGGTGAGTTTATTTCGTCAGATCAAAACTACATTTTCTACTTCGATTTTGATCGTCAAACCGCCTCTGTAAAGTATGAATGGGTCAACAATGGTTTTGTCCCTCATATGGAAGAGCTGCAAGACTTACCCTTGGAAACGTTTTCGGGATTGATAGATGAGCATAAAAAGGGAAATGTTGTGTACGTCGAAGATGTGCAGGTTTTACCGGATAGCCCCCCCAAAGCAGCTTTCGAGCAGCAGGGGGTGAAAAGCTACCTTGCCATTCCGATGATGTCGGGCAATGAGTGTATCGGATTTATTGGCTTTAACTCCATACGAAGCTACCACCAGTACTCCGACGAAGAAATCTCGCTACTTCAGCTTTTTGCAGATATGCTGGTAAGCGTAAGTAATAGAGCCAAAACCGAGAAGGAGCTGCTCGAAACCAACAGCGACCTAAAAACCGCCACCGAAAAGGCCAACGAGATGGCAATCCATGCCGAACAGGCCAACGTGTCGAAGAGCGTATTTCTGGCCAACATGTCGCACGAAATACGAACACCGCTAAACGCCATCATTGGCTTCTCGCAGCTCCTGAACCGCGATAGGCAGCTAACCGAAACACAAAGGGAGTATTTAACCTCCATTATTCGAGCTGGCGAGCATCTGCTGGCGCTCATTAACGACATCCTGGAGCTGTCGAAGGTGGAAGCCGGCCGCATTGAGCTCAACCCAACCAATGTAGACCTGCGTAGCCTTATAGAGGATGTTCGGATGATTTTTAAGGAGCGATCGGACTCTAAACATCTTCAGCTAATCTGCGAAACCGCCGACGATCTGCCGCACTACGTAATGGTTGACGAGGGTAAGCTTCGCCAGATACTGGTAAACCTAATTGGCAACGCCATAAAGTTTACCGATGCGGGAGGCGTTGCGGTTCGGGTACGTTCCGAAAATACCAACAGTTTGGGTAGCCGTCTTTATGTAGAGGTTCAGGATTCCGGTTCCGGCATCCCCCAAAACGAGTTCGACAAGCTCTTTAAACACTTCGAGCAAACCAGCTCGGGCATTAAAAAAGGGAGCGGCACGGGCTTAGGACTTGCTCTAAGCCGCGAGCTTGCCAGGCTAATGGGAGGCGATATCAGCGTATCGAGCGAGGTTGGTAAAGGTTCGGTATTTGCTTTTAGCGTAAAGCTAGAGGAGGGAAAAGAGGAGGCCGTAGAGTCTACTAGCTACAACAGGGTGCAATGCATCGCCAAGGGCGACGAGGAGTACCGAATACTGGTTGTTGACGACAAGGAGGAGAACCTGCATGTAGCGGTAAACCTGCTGAAAATGGTGGGTTTTAAAACCAACGAAGCCGTAAACGGCAAAGATGCCATTGAAAAATTCGAAGCGTGGCATCCGCACCTTATTCTAATGGATATGCGCATGCCCGTTATGGATGGGTACGAGGCAACCCTCCGTATTAAATCGACAGAGCAGGGAAAACAAATACCTATCGTAGCCCTTACCGCCAGCGCTTTTGGCGAGGAGCAAAAGAAGATTGAGCAGCTGAACGTACAAGGCTACATTCGCAAGCCCTTTAGGGAGAGCGAGCTCTTTGGCACCATCGGAAAGCTACTGGGGATAAAGTACCTCTACGAGAACGACAAAGTAGCTACATCACCCCCCCAATATCCTACCGATGATAGGGCTATTTTTGAGGATGTGGCTAAGCTACCCGAAAGCTTAGTGCTGCAAATGAAACATGCCGTTTCGGTGGCCGACTTAAACCTGCTGATAACGCTCATCAGCAGCATTGATGCCGAAAATCCGGAACTTTCGAACCAGCTAAAGACTCTTGCCAACAACTACGACTACGACTTTATACAGCAGCTACTAAACAAAGAGGAGGTAAGGTAATGGAAAATGATTCTATGCAAAAATCGGATGCATCAAACATCCTAATTGTTGACGACACACCAGCAAACCTTAAAATACTGAGCGAAATTCTGAATGCAGAAGGGTATAAAGTCCGACCTGTGCCCAACGGAAAGCTGGCATTACAGGTGGCCGAAAAGGAGAAACCCGACCTTATTCTCCTCGACATCATGATGCCGGATATGAACGGTTACCAGGTTTGCCAGCTACTAAAGGAGAACCAAAATCTTTGCGATGTGCCGGTTATCTTTATTAGCGCATTAAACGATACCAACGATATTGTTACGGCCTTTACCTCCGGAGGTGTCGATTACATAACCAAACCTTTCCAAGCCGAAGAGGTTAAAGCGCGCGTAAAAACACATCTTAAAATTCACCGGCAGGAACTCGAACTACAGGAGCTAAATGTCACCAAGGATAAGTTCTTCTCCATAATATCCCACGATCTTCGCAACTCGCTTGGTGGGTTTATGGGATTAACCGAGATGATGGCGGACGAGTCGCAGCAATTTTCGATCATAGAAACAAAGGAGCTGATGGCGAATATGAGGGATTCGGCTCGCAACGTGTTCGACCTTCTCGAAAATCTGCTCGAATGGTCGCGAATGCAGCGTGGTATGATCCCTTTTAACATTCAACCGCTTCAGCTAGCAGATGTGGCCGCCGAAAGCACAGCCAACCTAACCGAACAGGCACGGTTAAAGGGGGTAGAGCTAGCGCTCGATATTCCTACAACGCTAAATGTTTATGCAGATGTCTACATGTTGGGTACCGTCATTCGCAACTTTACCTCTAACGCCCTAAAATTTACGCCCAAGGGTGGTGAAGTAAGGATATCAGCAAAACAGGAGGCAAATAATACCGCTGTAATTTCGGTGAGCGATACCGGGATAGGCATGAGCAGCAAACTTATTGACAACCTCTTTTGCATCAATGTAAATACCAGTCGCCCAGGTACCGAAGGCGAGGCTAGCACAGGTCTGGGTTTAATACTCTGCAAGGAGTTTGTAGCAAAACATGGCGGAACAATAAACGTGAAAAGCGAGGAGAATAATGGAAGTACGTTTAGCTTTTCAATTCCCTTAAGCAACTAGGGAAAAGAAGTTAGAGAAGTTAGAGAAGTTAGAGAAGTTAGAGAAGTTAAAGGAGTTAAAGGAGTTAAAGGAGTTAAAGGAGTTAAAGGAGTTAAAGGA